>NZ_AQHJ01000035.1:600000-856917 GCF_014925405.1 Pseudoalteromonas ulvae UL12 | reverse complement strand
AGGTAATAAAGGTTAAGGACTAAATATATTAACTTAATCTTTTGAAAAATAACAATAAATAATAAAATGTTGGATCAGGATTTTACTTGGTTAAGATCTGATTCTTAATAACTCGTAGATCAACTTTATACTAACTATTTTTTTTAATCACAGTTTATGTACAGGTTGTGCAGGTCGTTATTCATCTATTCAGTACTTTGGATCAATATGTTACTTACTAAATAGAGTTAAGTTGATTGGATCTTAATCCTTTTGAAGCATTTATGTACATTAAGATCAGATCTTTACTTAGCTAAGATCTGATCTGTACTAAGATGATGTTCGGTTATGCACAGTACTAATCTTAAATGACCCAAATAGACTTATTTGGATCATCATAATACTAACTCAAGTACTAAAAATAATTAAATTAGGTACGTTTATCTGCCTAATAAGGCTTTTCGCTTGTAAAAAAGAGCAATAACTTAGTAAAAAAGTGATCTGAAAACGTGACCTTAGTTAAATATTGATCTCAGTAGCTATTAAATCATCTTTGCATAATTAACTTAGTATACAGTTGATCTATGATCTTTTTTAATGACAGATCACTTTTATACTAACTTTAATAATTAACTTTTTGATGAGAATGTGTTGTTATAACTCGTCATAAAAAACTATACGGAAAAAACAATGTCGAGCAAGGTTAAGATTTCAGTTGAGAATCTTCCAGATACGCTAAGGGGCCAAATTCATGGTGTAGAAAGCGCCAATGATAATGAAAGCCTAGCGCTATTTACTGATAATAAAGATGTCAGAGTTCCAATTGAAAATTCTAGCCACGCGTTACGTGCTTATTCAAATACATTTAATCATTATGATTTATGGGGTCGGTTCGTCCGATCTGGACATAAGAAGTTGCCTGTAGAAGAAGCACCGAAAAGAACAATTGTAACAAGACGAATTTCTGAAAAAATTGACGGCATACAATACGACGGTGAAATAAAAATTACTCCTGCGGTTGTAAGCTCCCGCGAAGATGGCGAAGAACGAGAGTTTTTAGTTTGGCCTTCTGATCGAGAAGAAAAAGTAGAAAGGGCGTTAATCCGTTTGGCATCAAAAGGTAAAATTGTAAAAATCAATTTTAAGTCGGGTATCCAATACGCTGTTGTTTTTTCGATGAATGAGTTAGCACAAGAACTGAAAGGTGTTGGTCAGTCGATGCCTTTTCCACAAATAAAAGAATCTCTTGAAGCATTGCAAGGTTCTAAGCTTTCATTCAAATACTCTGCCACCGATACAAAAAATACGAATGTAGATGATTCATTTTACGAATCAAATATGAATTTTTTATCTTCGTTACACTTTAGTGGTAAAAAAGGCCAAGGCGGGAATGTCAAATGTGTGGCGTGCTTAAATGCATTTGTTCATAACATGATCGATAATTTAGATTATAAAGGTTATTACTTTAATCGAGCACAAGAATTAAAACGCGGTTTATCCCGTTGGATGATGCTTCGTCTTTATCACTTATGGCGATATGCGGCACCAGGTAAGACTCATCATTTCCGTTTACTTTCTATTATGGAAAAATATGGTTCGATATACGCGAATGATGAAATTACAGAGAATAAGTTAAAAGCACTTCGCCGTGATATGACGACTACAATGAAAGATTTAATCAACAAGGGTGTGATATCAGATTACACGATTGTAAATGTTAAAGATGATAAAACAGGTATTATTATTGATTACACTTATGAAATGCACCCATCTGATCAGTTTTGTGAAGAAATACTGACTCTAAACAAGCAAAATAAACGTTTAGAAATTCAAAGCGGTAAACGTATTGTAGAAGAGGCGCTTACTATTGATGGTGATCAGTTAGACGAAATTGTTTCTAAGTAAGCTATTGTTTGTATCGTGTAAAAAAGCAGTAATTTAACATAATTACTGCTTTTTTCGTTAATAGCGTTGTAAGAATAATCGTTCAACTAAGCTCTCTCGTTTGATTGTCCTTGGATCTGTTTCCTTTTTATAATAATCCGTTAAATGGCCTAATTTAACATCTTCGCTCGGATTGATTAAAATAAATGGTAACGCAGCACTGACGTGATACCTATTTTTTGCATCAAACCTGACATTAACTTGAGGACTAACCGGAGTAGGCCTGCGTATCCTCAGTTTTTCTTTATCAGATAATGATGACACACGAAGCAACTCTTTATTAACAAGCGCTCGCCAAGCTTCGGCATTAATTTTGTTTGTAACGCCATAATTCTCAGAGTTTTTTAACAGCGTAATGGCTTCAGCTTTAGTAAAAGTTTTAATTGAGTGTTTGTGCATCCAGGTAAAGCGAACAGAAAAGGGCTTATTTTGTTCAAAGTGGATTTGACGATATACCGCTAACGTTAACACATTAGGAATAGCATTATGAACAGCTTCAAATCTAGAGTCGTTATTTCCAATCTTTAAAATCATATTTTTAAATGCAAGCTTGGCTTGGTTTATCTGATTAATCCGATTAATTAAGTCGCTAGGATTCTGGGTATTAACAGCGATAATGCCTGGGTAGCGATTCAAAACACGACCGCTATGTTCATGTTCACGATAAACATGGGTTAAAGATTGGCAGCATTGATTAAAAGCATGATCTGCGAAATAGGGTTTAATAATAATTTCGTTACGGATTGTTTGCTCATCTTTAGTGAGTACTGGCGGTATGTGATAAAAGCTACAATACGGTGACTCTAATTGTTTTAATTCTTCTATTAATTCATTGGTCATCAACATGATCGAATCAAATTGACTACGAAGGTTAAATTTGTAACCCATAAGAACACATCATACTAAATCATTTTATTTGTATCTTACCTGAGGCATTTTACTTGTCTACTTTTTTTATTTTTTTCTCGATGCTGAGTATATCTTAATTAAATTAAAAGTATGATGTGTTCTTAATTGGGCTATCTTATCTAATTGTATTTGGTACAATCATCGAAATTTATTTATGGATATTAAGCATTGCAGAATACGGCTATATACTCACTTACCTTCTTGTTTTGTCTGACTCTATATTTGGCCGCTTTTAACGGAGGTCTTCACATTCCAACTATCTCAATTTTTGAGATGAGTGAACTAGAAAAAACGATAGTTTTAGAACTACGCCTACCAAAAATAATCACCGCAATTTTAGTAGGGATCTCACTAAGTATTGCCGGACATTTGTACCAATTATTACTGAGTAACCCTTTAGCAGAACCGAGCTTATTAGGGGTGAGTAGCTTATGTTCTTTATTTATAATACTCGGTGCTGCGGTTTTCACTTATTACAACTTTAAGTATGATGTGTTCTTTTTGTTTTTATTTGGCTGCATAGGCAGTGCTTTTGCTTTATTCAGTGTTTTTAAGATAGCGAAGAGATTAGGGAATTATTCAGGCTCGTCATTGATCTTAAGTGGAATATGTATCACGACAATGGCATCAGCAGTGATCAGTTGGATAATTTATTACTCTAATAATGAACAATTGCGACAATTTAGTATGTGGATGCTAGGAAGTTTTGAACACGTAAATTATTCGCTGCTTTGTTTAGTCGGTATTTTTGTAGTATTAATTACAACGTATATAGTTTCGAAACGTCACCATCTTGATCTTATCTATTTAGGTGATAAAAATGCGCGCTTATATGGCCTCAACACTCTTAAATGTCGTCGCAATAACTTAATATTAGCCAGTATTTTAACGGCATGTGCAGTGACGCTTGGAGGCATGATTACCTTTATCGGTTTACTCGTCCCTCACGCGACACGATTGATATTTGGGCACAGTAACAAACGACTTGTTCCTTTATTAATTGTTAATGGCGCTATGATTATGCTGTTAATTGAGTGGTTATCAAGAACGCTTACAATTTATCAATTGCCAATTTCTCTTATCACCACATGTATTGGCGGACCCATCTTCCTCGGCGTATTATTCTCAAATTTCAAAAATAGAGCAGGCTATGCTTAATATTGAACAAGTTGAATACACAATAAATCGTGACTTTAAAATAGGTCCAATCTCTTTGACATTGTCCACTGGGTTTTACCACTTATTAGGCCCTAATGGTTCAGGTAAAACGACTCTGTTAGATATTATATCAGGCTTAATTCCGGCTAAAAAAGGCATAATCAGCATTAGTGAAGAGCCTGTCACTTTGTTCAATACTATTAATATCAGTCAATTAAGACGTTATTTGACTCAGCAACAAGACATTCATTTTTCTCTGTCTGTAAAAGAAATGCTTTTTATCGCGCACAATGATTTAAATATACAGTCTAAAACAAATCATATAATTTTAGCGGGCCTTGATTTACTCCCATTACTGGATAAAAAGATTTGCAATTTATCTGGCGGAGAGCAACAAAGGGCACATCTAGCGCGCGTTTTACTTAATATAGACTCGCACTCACCTCAGTTACTTTTATTTGATGAGCCATACACAGGATTAGATGTAAAACATAAATACTGGTTAAATCATTATTTAAAACAACAGGCTGCGGATCACTGCATCATAATATGTCATCATGAACTTAACTTAGCACTAAATTGCAATCAAAGTGCAATAATCATGAATAAAGGGGCTATACACACTGTAGTAACTGATGCTTCAACTATTAAAAAAGATACTTTAATGCGGGTATTTTCCTTGCCTGAGGGCTCTATTAATACTTTAAATGACTCTAAGGTACAAATAATTGGTATTTAGCGACGTTTATACCTTGAAATTTGTCACCAGACCTGTAAATTCAAGGCTGAGGTAATCGGAATGAGGAAATTAACGTGGAACCTTGGAACCCAAATAGTTGGAGACAAAAACCAATTGTTCAGCAGCCAGAATACCCTGATGCTGCACAATTAGCTGAAGTTGAAAAACAACTCAATAGCGCCCCCCCTTTAGTGTTTGCTGAAGAAACACGCAGCCTTTATAAAGAGCTAGCGGCTGTTTGTGAAGGAAAAGCCTTTTTACTACAAGGTGGAGATTGCGCAGAGTCATTTTCTGATTTTAACGCTGCCAATATTCGCGATACATTTAAAACAATCATGCAAATGGCCGTTGTTTTGACGTATGGCGGGAAATGTCCTGTCGTTAAAATCGCGCGTATGGCAGGGCAATATGCCAAGCCACGTTCAACAGATTATGAAACGATTGATGGCGTTAGTTTGCCTTCGTACCGTGGCGATATCATCAATAATTTCGAATTCACGCCAGAGGCTCGAATCCCTGATCCGCAACGTTTAATGACGGCCTATCACCATAGTGCTGCAACATTAAACTTGTTACGTGCGTTTGCACAAGGTGGTTTAGCTGATTTACATCAAGTAAATCGTTGGAATATGAGTTTCGTTGCAGCGAACCCGCTTAAAGATAAATACCAACGTCTTGCTGATCGTATTCAAGACTCATTAGAGTTTATGGAAGTGTGTGGCATTAATTCAACTAATGCACCATCTTTACGTGAAACGGATTTATATACGTCTCATGAAGCACTTTTATTAGGTTATGAAGAAGCACTCACAAGACGCGATCACCTCTCTGGTGATTGGTATGATTGTTCAGCTCACTTTGTTTGGATTGGTGAACGTACTCGACAATTGGACCATGCTCATATTGAGTTTTTCCGTGGGATTAAAAACCCGATTGGTGTCAAAGTCGGCCCGGGTATGGACCCTGATGAATTAATTCGTTTAATTGATGCAGTCAACCCTGAAAACATTCCTGGTCGTTTAACGCTAATAACCCGTATGGGCGCAGATGTGCTACCTGAAAAACTGCCTGCTTTAGTCAGACGCGTGCAAGAAGAGGGACGTAAAGTAGTCTGGAGTTCAGATCCGATGCACGGTAATACCGAAAAAGCCAATACAGGCTATAAAACTCGTAGCTTTAACAATATATTACGCGAAATTAGCCAATTTTTTGCGGTGCACAAGTCTGAAGGCTCATACCCTGGTGGCATTCATTTAGAAATGACGGGTCAACATGTTACTGAGTGTACCGGTGGTGCTTATGGTTTATCTGAGCACGATCTAGCACAACGATATCGTACTCAATGTGATCCGCGCTTAAACGCAGATCAAGTATTAGAGCTCGGGTTTTTAGTTGCTGATTTATTAAAAGACGCTCGAAAAAAATCTTAACAACGAAAAAGCACCATAAGGTGCTTTTTTTAATATTTTCGCCTTTCTAAACCCGTTTCAGCTAAAATTTTTGCAGAGATCTCTTCAACGGAATAATGCGTCGAGCTTAAATAAGGAATTTTATTATTCTTATAAAGCATTTCCACTTCACGTATCTCTAAACGGCATTGACGCAGTGATGCATAACGCGAGTTGGCCATCCGTTCATGCCTAATAGCGGCTAAACGCTCAGGCTCAATCGTCAAACCAAATAATTTTTTGCGATAGGGGATTAAGGCTTTAGGTAACCTCAATTCGTCCATATCATCTTCAGTGAAAGGATAGTTGGCAGCCTTAATCCCATACTGAAGCGCTAAATAAAGGCTTGTCGGAGTTTTACCACATCGGCTTACGCCAACAAGAATAATGTCAGCTTCATCATAATCTTTTAAGTTAGAGCCATCGTCATTAGCCAGCGCGTAATTTACAGCATCAATCCTAAAGTCATAATTTTTTTCGTGGATGCTATGAGTACGATGTGTCCTCGGTACCGGCGCAACCTTCAATTCACTTTGCACTTTATCACTGATTGTGGTTAAAAAATCATACGTGATCGCATCGGCTTCATTGAGAATATCGCTCAATTCAGGGTTAACAAACGTATAAAATACCAATGGACGCTCACCTGAAATTTTTGAGCAGGCATTAATTTGAGCTTTAATTTCTAAAGCTTTTTCGACGGTTTCAACAAATGGGATGGTAATATGTTTGAATTCAACAGGGAATAAAGACAAGGTTGCATGCCCAAATACCTCTGCGGTAATCGCTGTTCCATCTGAAATATAAAAAGCAGATCGCATTTTAACTCCTAAAAATTCAACAAACATGCATGTTTATTGTTGCCAAACAAGATTAAGCAACATCGTGTGTTTACGTCGCTATGCCGCACAGTGTAGAATTAACGAGACATTTACGAAAGACATTTTTAAACGGTGTAACTCACCCATTATAAAGTGGTAAGTGTCGGTTCATGACTTATAATTTCTGTATTAACCCCGTTCAAAAACAAGGGCATGTTTAAAATGGTTGCACAAGCACGTAAATTATTTTGAGCCCCCTAACTATATAGTGAAATATATTAAATGATTTCAAATAGTAACAAACTCTCACAAGAATATATCCTCTGGTATCAAGACTTAGGCATGCATGATGTTCCACGCGTAGGTGGTAAAAATGCATCTTTAGGTGAAATGATTTCTAATTTAGCGACTGCAGGTGTACAAGTTCCTGGTGGTTTTGCAACCACTTCTGAAGCATTTAATGACTTCTTAGAGCAGTCAGGTCTCAATGCAAAAATTTATGCAGTACTCGATCACCTTGATGTTGATGATGTAAATAAGCTTGCGAAAGTTGGCGCCGATATCCGTCAATGGATTATTGATACTCCATTTCAAGCAGACTTAGATAGTGCAATTCGTCAAGCTTATAGCTCCTTGCATGGTGACGAAACTGCAGATGTCTCTTTTGCTGTACGTTCATCTGCTACAGCAGAAGACATGCCTGATGCATCATTCGCGGGTCAGCAAGAAACATTCTTAAATGTACGTGGTATCGATGCCGTCATGACGGCGATTAAACATGTATTTGCGTCATTATTTAATGACCGAGCCATTTCGTATCGCGTACACCAAGGCTACGATCATCGTGGAGTCGCGTTATCAGCCGGTATTCAGCGTATGGTTCGCTCAGATAAAGCCTCATCTGGGGTCATGTTCAGTATTGATACCGAATCTGGTTTTGAAGACGTTGTGTTTGTTACATCAAGCTACGGTCTTGGTGAAATGGTGGTACAAGGTGCGGTTAACCCAGATGAATTTTATGTCCACAAACCAACACTTGCAAAAAATTGCCCGTCAGTTGTACGTCGTAATTTAGGCTCTAAAGCCATTGAAATGGTGTATTCATCAGATTTGAGTCATGGAAAACAAGTCGAAATCATAGATATTGAGCCTGCTCGTTCTAATCAGTTTTCAATCACTGATGAAGAAGTCATGGAGCTTGCAAAACAAGCGGTTATTATCGAAAAGCATTATGGTCGCCCAATGGATATTGAGTGGGCAAAAGATGGTAACGACGGCAAGTTGTATATTGTTCAAGCTCGCCCTGAAACCGTACGCTCTAACGAAGATGCCAATGTCATGGAGCGTTATCAGTTAAATGAAACCTCAACGGTGATTGCTGAAGGACGCGCGATAGGGCACAAAATAGGTTCAGGTGTTGTGCGAGTGCTCAACGATATTTCTGAAATGGATCAAGTTCAAGTTGGTGATGTTTTAGTCACAGATATGACAGATCCTGATTGGGAACCTATCATGAAGCGTGCTGCAGCCATTGTTACTAACCGAGGTGGACGTACCTGCCACGCTGCAATCATTGCCCGCGAATTAGGTATTCCTGCCGTTGTTGGCTGTGGCAACGCAACTGATTTAATCAAAGCGAACCAACATGTGACTGTTTCGTGCGCCGAAGGTGACACAGGGTATATTTACCAAGGTGAACTAAAACACGAAGTGATCACATCTCGCATAGATGAAATGCCTTCTCTACCAATGAAAATCATGATGAATGTCGGTAATCCTGATCGTGCATTTGATTTCGCTCGTTTACCTCATGCTGGTGTGGGCCTTGCCCGCCTTGAATTCATAATTAACCGTATGATTGGTGTGCATCCTAAAGCATTAATTAATTATGATGCTCAATCTGATTCGGTAAAATCTGAAATCAATGACATGATTGCAGGCTACGAATCACCTGTCGAATTCTATATCGCCAAATTAGTGGAAGGCATAGCAACACTAGGCTGTGCATTTGCACCGGAACGAGTGATTGTTCGGATGTCTGACTTTAAGTCAAACGAATATGCAAACCTCGTTGGGGGTCGTCAATACGAGCCTGAAGAAGAAAACCCAATGATTGGTTTTAGAGGCGCTGCTCGTTATATCTCTGAAGACTTCCGTGATTGTTTTGCTCTAGAATGTGAAGCGATTAAACGAGTCAGAAATCAAATGGATTTAACAAATGTAGAAATCATGATTCCATTTGTTAGAACACTTGAAGAAGGTAAACGTGTTATTGAATTACTTGAAGAGCATGGCCTTAAACGCGGTGAAAATGGTCTAAAAGTCATTATGATGTGTGAACTACCATCAAACGCGTTACTAGCTGATGAGTTCTTAGAGTATTTTGATGGTTTCTCAATTGGGTCGAATGACTTAACACAATTAACACTTGGCCTAGATCGCGATTCTGGTTTAATTGCTCATTTATTTGATGAACGTAATCCTGCGATTAAAAAGTTATTATCAATGGCAATTCAAAGTGCAAAAGCCAAAGGCAAGTATGTCGGAATTTGTGGTCAGGGCCCATCTGATCATGAAGATTTCGCAGCTTGGTTGGTCGAACAAGGCATCGATTCTGTCTCGTTAAACCCAGATACGGTATTAGAAACTTGGTTGTACCTAGCTAAGCAACTGGCTAAATAAGAAAACAATAAAAAGGAGCTTCGGCTCCTTTTTTAACGCTTAAAAAATTTATCTAATTGTTGGCATGACACTTTAAGTAAACGTTGGCAATGACTTAAATAATCTCGCGCCTTTGGATAATAAAAAGAAAGTAAAAATAAACCAGCAATAAAAAAAATCAAAGATGGCCCTGGTACGATCACAAACATCAAGCCAAGACAAAAACACAATCCCGCCACAACAATAAAAAAATATTTTTTCATAATTATTCACTCCTTGATTGGGGTTGTTTCTTTCGTGTTTAAATTTTGTGCGAGATAAAAGCGTTTTTATCGCGGCGAGCAGTGTGTAGCCTAGTCATTCTAAGCAAATACTGCTCAACAAAGATAAATACGCTTTTAGCCGACCCCTTCGGGCAGCGTTTGTTGGGTATTTTTACTGCGTTATTGCTTTTTCGTGTAGCTCGCTATACCACAAAAGCGCTTCCTTGTATAAATGCCCAACAATTCGCTGCAAAAATCATCACGAAAGATCAACAGCCCCTAGAGTATAACCAATTAGTCATTTCCAATTGTTAAATGTTGTTACAAAACATCAATAGCTCAATTTTCATTAAATATTAACGTGATATAATAGAAAAAAATCTCAGCAACTAAACCGTCATGATTGCAAAAATAAGTCAGCAGCACCTCTTACCTCCATTGGTTTATGAGTTCATCTCTCAATTAAAAAATTCTCCTTTTACTGGTGATATCGATCACTCCTATGCGACGCGAATTGTTAATGCAACAGACAACAGTATTTACCAACAATTGCCTCAAGCAGTATTATTTCCAAAAACGTCGGCTGACATAAATACGATATTGGCTTTAGCTAATAATGAGGCTTTCCACTCAATTAAATTTGGTCCAAGAGGCGGCGGAACCGGCACCAATGGACAATCTCTCACCCCAGGTGTGGTCATTGATCTGTCTAGACACATGCGAAAAATACTCGAAATTAATGTAGAAGAAAAATGGGTTCGAGTGCAAACCGGTGTTATAAAAGATCAGCTTAATGATTTCCTAAAGCCCTATGGTTTTTTCTTTTCTCCTGATCTGTCGACCAGTAATAGAGCCACAATTGGTGGCATGATTAATACAGATGCTTCAGGGCAAGGCTCCCTCGTATACGGTAAAACAAGTGATCATGTTTTAGGTTTAAAAACATCGTTGATGAATGGAACTGAAATCAACACATACGCAATGCCAACAAAACAGGCACAAGCAATTGCTGAGCAAAGCAATCTTGAGGGGGAAATATACCGAACAGTTCTCGATATCGGGCTGTCTAAAAGAAATGAAATTATTGCAAAGTTTCCACGCCTAAACCGCTTTTTGACTGGCTATGATCTTGAACATATTTTGAGTGATGACCTAGATACATTTGATTTATCCCGGATCATTACAGGCTCAGAAGGTTCATTAGGGATTGTGACTGAAGCAAAACTAAATTTAACTCCCATTGCGCCTTTTAAAACGCTGATTAATATCAAGTACGACAGTTTTGATTCTGCATTACGAAACTCACCATTTTTAGTCGCTGCAAATGCAACGTCAGTAGAAACTGTAGATAGTAAAGTCCTTAATTTAGCTAAAGAAGATTTAATCTGGCACTCAGTATCGGACTTAATAACAGATATCCCCAATAAACAAATGCTCGGCTTAAATATGGTCGAATTTAATGCAGAGCAACAAACTGACATAGATGAAAAAGTCACTTTGTTGTGTGACAAGCTCGATGCGCTAATACAGAACGAAGAAGCAGGAGTCATTGGCTATCAGGTTTTGACTGATAAAGCTGATATTTTAAAAATTTATGCCATGCGTAAAAAGTCGGTTGGTTTATTAGGGAATACAAAAGGGCAACAAAAGCCTCTTGCGTTTGCTGAAGATACCGCCGTACCACCAGAAAATCTCGCTGATTTTATTGTTGAATTTAGAACCTTACTCGACAGACATAATTTGAGTTATGGCATGTTCGGCCATGTCGATGCGGGGGTGCTTCATGTTCGCCCGGCTTTAGATATGTGTGATCCTATTCAAGAAAAACTATTAAGAACAATTTCAGATGAGGTCGTAAAATTAACCGCCAAATACGGCGGCTTAATGTGGGGTGAACACGGGAAAGGTTATAGAAGCGAATATGGCCCAGAGTTTTTTGGCGAAGATCTGTATCTACAATTAAGAAAAATTAAAACCATCTTTGACCCAAAAAACCGGATTAACCCTGGTAAAATTTGTACGCCTCTATCATCAAATGAGCAGTTAGTGAGTGTCGATGATCAAAAACGCGCTTGGCTCGATAAACAAATTCCAACCGAAGTGAAGGCCGATTTTTCTAACGCCATGAATTGCAATGGAAATGGATTATGTTTTAATTATGATGAAAACTCTCCGATGTGCCCATCTTACAAAGTCACTGGTGATAGGCGGTTTTCGCCAAAAGGCCGAGCAAGTCTTATGCGAGAATGGTTGCGGTTGCAAAACGAACAAGACATCGATTTACTCAATACAGAGCACCAATTAGTAAACGGGCAATCACTTTCATGGTTCCAAAAATTTCAAAATAATATCGATAAAAAAGCAAACGTCTATGACTTTAATCACGAAGTGAAACAGTCAATGGATGAATGCTTAGCCTGTAAAGCTTGTACAACAGCGTGCCCAATTAAAGTCGATGTCCCAACATTCCGATCACGGTTTTTAAATTTTTATCATGCTATATATGGTCGCCCATTAAAAGATTATGTGGTCGCGAACATTGAAAAAACAGCCCCATTAATGTCTCGTGTTAATTGGCTGATTAATCCTTTTTTGAAAAACCAATTGATACAAAATCTAATCAAAAAAACCATAGGCTATGTAGATACACCGATTTTAAGTCAACCTGATTTAAAAAGTAGATTAAGTCAATCACATGTATTTAATATGTCTTCCTTGCAAGCGTTAAGTGATGAAGAAAAATCAAATACAGTCTTAATCGTTCAAGATCCCTTTACTAGTTTTTACGAAGCTGAATTAGTGACTGCTTTTATCACAGTACTTGAAAAGTTAGGTAAAAAAGTACAAGTGCTCCCATTCAAACCTAATGGTAAAGCCCAGCACGTGAAAGGTTTTTTAGAAGAGTTTAATGCCACCGCGACGACTGCAGCTCAATTTTTAAATCAAGTAAGCCAATTAAATATTCCGTTAGTCGGACTCGATGCTTCATTAGTCATGTGTTACCGCGATGAATATGTGTCTGTTTTAAAAGATCAGCGTGGAGATTTTAATGTCCTGCTGGCACATGAGTATTTACAAAACTGTCAGTTCCAAGATTTAAATAAACGCATTGGTAAACAAATAACGTTATTAAGTCACTGCACAGAAACAACCGCTTTACCTGGTGCAACAACAATTTGGAAAAATATTTTTGCCGATGTTGGTATCGAATTAAACACTCCTCAAATTGGCTGTTGTGGCATGGCCGGAACCTATGGTCATGAAAAACAAAATCAATTAAATTCAAAAACACTCTACGAGATGAGTTGGAAACAACATATTGAAAATAAGCCGATTGAAGATATTGTCGCTACCGGTTTTTCCTGCCGCAGCCAAGTAAAACGGTTTGAGAAAACTAAACCAAAACATCCAATAGAATATTTAGCGACTTATTTATAAATGAAAAGCTGAGTCTCACTCAGCTTTTTTTTGCTTGAACAGTTTGATAATAGGTTGAGTGGATAAACCATGAATTACAACACTTAATAAAATGACCGTGAAACAAATGCTCACTAAAAATTCTTTATTTGCGATTTCAGATTGATATAACATTAGCGCAAAGACTATCGATGCCATTCCTCTTGGGCCAAACCAGCCAAAAGTTATTTTTTCTTTTACACTTAACTGAGTAAAGTATAAAGAAAAAATGACAGGCAACATACGTAAAAACGTCAAAGACAATAATGCATAACAGATAATCGCAACACTAATCGTGTTAACTAATAAATTGAATGCCGTAAATCCAAAAAAACACCAAATGATGGCCGACATAAAATCAGATAGTTGCTCGGAATCTTTTACAAATTTATTTTTAGCCTGACCTTTATAAAACCAATCAAAAATCAAACCTGATATAAACACGGCTATAAATCCGCTGCCTTCAATCGCCTGTGTAAAACTATAAATAAATACCGCAATAGCAGTAAACAAAAACGGGCTAGATTTATTGATAAAATAATGTTTGTTTTCACAATAGTGAACCATTAACAGCACTATGGCCATCGAGATAAAAGCCACAAAAATTGCAATTCCAATTTCTCGAGATAATAATTCAACCGCAAGTGTTAATGGTTTACTATTCGTCTGATGTGTTGCTGCGGCTAATAAAAACAGAAAAATTGGTACACAGAGCCCATCGTTCAAACCACTTTCAGTATTAATTCCTTCACGTAAAGTAATAGGAACAGACTCTGCTTTTAAAAATGAGCGACTTAACGCAGCATCAGTCGGGGTAATAATTATTGCCACCAAGGCGGATGACAAAAAAGGCAGTGAAGTAAAAAATATATTCATCGTCAATGCAGAGAAAATAAACGTCAACGGGAGTGCAACTATTAACAGTAAAAGAGGGTAGGTGTAATTGCGTCGTAATATTTTCAAATCAGCATTAGCAGCATCGACAAACAAAACACTTGCCAGCGTTAACTCTATAATTAATTGCATTGATGAACTAAGAAAATTGATATCAATGACAGGATCAACCCACGTTAGTAGAAAACCTAACAGTACAAAAAACATGGGTCCAGTGATTTCATTATGCTCAAGTTGTCTCAAAGTGACTGAATAAACAAAAGCGGCAAAAGCGATGAATGCTAGATTTAGATATTCCACTAAATTTTCCTTGTTATTCCTGACTTAGCTCGTTCTTTTACGTTGGTTTGAATATAAATTTGGTCAGTGGTTGCGAGTTTTGCATGACCCAAATCTTCAGACAAATGTTTTAATGGCCGCGATTGTGCATCATGGGTTGCACCAGTATGTCGTAACCAATGAGCTGTCGCTGAACACAGTTGATCCGCATCATCAATGAATCCATCTTTTCTTAATGATTTTTCTGCTAAATCAAAACTTTGCTGAACGAGCCTGCGAATTTGTCGAACTTCCATGCCACCTTGTCCTCGCAATTTATGAATAATTGCATGAGGTTCATCTACTGTCGGTAAACTTGGCAAGCCTCTATAACGGCGATAACGTTTAAGATACTCTAAAAAATCGGATGATAATGTGACATCACGTAACTTATTTCCTTTACCCATTACACGTAAAAACCAAAAACCATCATTATCTTGCCAAAAATGGGACATAACAGGGGACCACTGAGGTCGTTCTGATAATTCAGAAATTCGAAGATATAAACCTTTTAAGCACGCCAATGTGAACAAGTTGCGTTCTAAGTTTGGATTTTCAGTAGCTAAATCTTTGGTTATACCAAATACATATTCCCACTGAATATCACTTAAAGTATCGGGTTGATTAATCTGAGATTGGGTAATCAAGTAGGGGCAATTTTTTTTGACTACAGGAACAAAATTAGCAAACGTTTTTTCTTCTAAAATCGCAAACTTATAAAAAACATTTAACGCAGTAAACATAGATGAAATGGTTTGTTGACTGATACGGTGAGTTTTCACCATAAATGGTCGCCATTTATCATTCGCAATCCGTTGACCATTTATATCTTTATAACGCCATTGTACAGAATCACTTATCCATGCATTATCTGGTTCAATCACAAATTCCACATAAGATTCAATGTCTTCACGTTTTAGATCAAAAACAGATTTTTCAGCAATTAACCAAGCCCATAGATGAAATCGTTCGATTTCGTTCCTAAAACGATTGAAAGTAGATTCTGACTTTCGGCCATATACATACAAAAATAAATATAAGAACTTTAATTCAGTCAAAACGGTAGGAACGGTGGAAGTTAATGATCGCAAAAATTCATTCAGTTGAGGGTATTCTGAATGTAACGTCTCATCATCTAAATGAGCTATTTGGTATCGTAACTGTTTTAAGGTATCAACGAGAGAAATGAACATAATAATCAACTGAATTTATTACTATTATCCGCTTAAAGTCCGATACTGTCTAGTATTGGACATAAATTTATATATAAAACTGTTAATACACTGCAAAGATGATCATAAAAATGCAGGCGAGATTTAAATTAGCAGGGACTTTATCATGCTAGTTTTAAATAATAGCTTATTTAACATAATCTTAATTATAAGATGTTAATATTCTATTTGAAGTGACCAACAAGCTCTCCTGTTAGTGAACCATTTGTTTGATGTGCTTTTAGGGTCAAATTAAAAAGTGAGTCTTGCCAAATAATTTCATCTTCAAAATGCTCAATTCTTTTCTCTGACAACTCAATCTTTGTTTTATATGTATCGATATGGTTAGATTTCTCAATAACAAAATTGAAATCGACTAAATTGTTTATCTTTTCAATCGTCATGGACAAGTAAAAGTTTTGAATTTTCATTATTCCATCTTGCCAATATAACACTTCGAATTCTTGATTATATTTATTAATACCTTGCTTTATATTATAGAAATTTAACCGTGGCAATACCCAACTATCGTAATCAGTGTTGATATTATTAACACCGTAATTGACCGAAATGATTGAGTACTGTCTTTCAAACTTAGATATTGGATAATAAAGTAGATATTCACTTTTAAATAAACCATTGTTTTTAAATTGATTCTTCCCATCCAGGACAACAAGTTCATCATGCTGATGAGTATCCACAATTCTAAGCTCACTAGACTGCTGTTCAATAAAAAATAATTTAGGAACAATGTATTCTTGATAAGAATAATAAAATATAGACATACTCACTAAAAAAGAAATCGCATACACATATATAAAGTTAACTGAATATACTGCGCCTTGTTTTGGTTTTCTGGCTGAATTGGTACTTGGTAAATAAACTTCAAACACGTTCACTTTTTCTGTGATCCCTTTTAGTTTATAAAAACCATGATCTTTCCAGGCGAGATTTGATTGTGATTTTAACCAACCGCTTGCACTGTCAAATACCGAATAACTCATCAAAATTTGGTCACCCTGAGCTAAATTTTCAATACGGGATGCTCTATTGACATGCCGACCAAAAATATCAAGTTGTACATCATTTTCGACGGATACCTGTCCCACATGCAAGCCAATCCGAATTGATAATGCTTTATCATCCACAGTCAGTTGCTTAATTTGCTGCTGTATAGCAATGGCCGTTTCGACTCCAACAGAAGGCTCTGCAAATATGGCCATCACTGAGTCACCTATAAATTTTATAACTAAACCACTGTATTGTTTTTCAATAATATCGCTCAATAGCTGGTCATGCTCTTGATGGATGAGACTTGAAAACTGATCCCCTTTTTTTTCGGTAATTTCAGTAAAGCCGACAATATCCGTAAACATAATCGTTAATACAGCGGCATTATGACTTTTGATATAATCAATAATATGATCATTTTCTTGCGATGATATCGGCACTGGTGCGTTAAAGTTTGGCTTCATAGATATTCGCAAAATTAAACAAGATGGTATTTAGTTTAGGATAAAATCCTGTGCGGACAATAAATACTCTCTCAATCCAATAAATGGCGTGAATTAACCTTGCTTATCTAATGTCAAAAACCTATGATCTTCGACAATTTTATTTTAGGTTTTCAACATGTCAAAGTTTGTGCTTACACCTCGCGTTTGCCACTCTACTATTCGTATTTTAGAAGATGTAGTAAACAAGCAACTTGCTTTAGATAAGGCATATTCATATCAATTTCAGAATATGGAATTGACTAGTCAAGAACACGCTGACATCACCCAAGTAGTAGGCAGTATCATACGCAAGTTAAATCTTTATTTAACAATACTTGAAATTACTTCTGATAAACTTATTGAAAATCAAGCATCTTTGTTTGTTGTCTGGTCTATTTTAAACGATTTAGCAACTCCGTCTCACATACAGCATACCGAGCAACAAGTGAGAGAATTTAACAGTCGTATTGATAGTTTAACAACAAATGTGGTGTTACAAGACGGATGCCCTGATTGGTTAGATACGCTTGGTCATGAACAATTAGCTGAACAATGGCCTGCAGAACGAGCCGCCCTTTCACTCCCACCAAAGCGCTATATTCGAGTTAATACACTTAAAGGTGACCAAGCAACACTCAAGAATCAATTGCAAGCTGAAGGTATCACCGCCATTGATGTGCCTAACTTAGCCAACGTGTTAGAAATCACCTCGAATTCTAGCTTATTCAAAAGTACTGCCTTTCAAAATGGACTTTTTGAACAGCAAGATCCAGGCTCTGTGTTAATTCTTAATGCGCTTGATGTAAAACCCGGTCACAAAGTCATTGATGCATGTGCCGGTGCAGGTGGTAAGTCATTAGGATTGGCTTCTCAAATGAAACGTAAAGGGCGTTTATTAGCGATGGATATAGAGCAACATAAGCTTGATACACTCAAAGTGCGAGCCAAAAGAGCCAGTGCAGATAATATTGAAACTCGGTTAATAACTTCAAGCAAAACAATCAAGCGTTTAAAACTAAGTACAGACAGGCTGTTACTCGATGTCCCTTGCTCAGGACTAGGTGTGCTAAAAAGAAATCCGGATGCTAAATGGCATCGGGATATGTCAGTCACCCTACCCGATTTACTTGCTTTACAAGCAGACATTTTGACTCGATACACAAAAATGTTAAAAGTTGGTGGCGAGGTTGTTTATGCAACTTGTTCTATTTTACCTTGCGAAAATCAAGATCAAATCGACAAATTTCTGGCTGAAAACCAAAACTTTGAATTACTAGCATCTGAAACTATTTCACCAGCCAATACCGGTTTTGATGGTTTTTATTGGGCTAAGTTACGTCGTATTACTGAATAACACGCATAAAAAAACCGACATGAAATGTCGGTTTTTTTATCTCTAGTGCTTTAAATAGCGACTTTGTCTGCATAACGTTTTACAAAACGTGTAATCGACTCACCATTGCATTTAATTTGTTTTGCATCGGTCTTAGATTTTACGACTGCTAAACCTTCTTTTGCTGCTGCAACACATATATTTGATTCATGTTTTTCATCTGCAGCAAATAAGCTCACTTGCTTTACTTCTGATTGAGCTTGCGAGGCGACGCGGGTGAAATTAGCTGAAAACTCATTGATACGTTGACCGTTGCAATAAAAATTTGGGTTGTAACGGCTAATATACTGGCCATTCTCACTTGCAAAATCTCGCGCTGCATTAAAACCTTGTTTAGCTGCAACAATACAGATTTGAGTATCAACAGACTCATTCATTGCAATGAAATCATGTTGGTTTGAAGCGACAACTTGTGTTGATGCTAATAATGCAGATACTGTAATTAGAGACTTAAACATTTGGAACCCTTCTGAACAGATGAACAATTTTCGACCGCATTATAGAGGTTGAAATTTAACCGTCAACTACATTGTTTAGTTATATTTATAATATTTGTTGCATTAAATAACCAATAACACCGGCGCTACATAATTTACATATTTAATACAGAATGCTCGCTTTTAAAGCCAAACAATCATCGATGTGTTGAGATTAGTTTACTTACACGATTCGATAGTAAACCTCATCTTCGTAGCTAACCTTTGATTGGTTACACATAGACCCTAGTAATTGCAACTAGGAAAATATCTTACTTGCTTTTAATTATTAACCCTGTATAGTGCGCACCTACTCCGACAGGTGCTTGTTTATTTTTTAAACGATTATTTAAGCCAAGGTCGGTATCATTTTAGAAAAAATGATAAAATAGCCGAGGTTTAAAGAGCCTGATGCACGTATTAGATAATTGATACGTTGCCATATCAAGACTGAGATTACGCATTTATAGAATGAGCATTTTGCTTAATTCATGGTGAGAAGTGCGACTGTTGATAGGTCAAGGGGATGTCTTTTAAGGGCTTTTGCCTCGTTCAATAATGAGAACGTTTACGTTTTCAATACTATAAGAGACATACATGACAGATACGACACAAGTTCGCTTTGACCAATTAAACCTACTTTCTCCAGTACTTCAAGCTATTACAGATATGGGCTACACGAGTCCTACTCCTATACAAGCAAAAGCAATTCCGTCTTTATTAGCAGGTAAAGATGTGCTCGGCGAAGCGCAAACAGGTACTGGTAAAACAGCGGCTTTTGGTCTGCCTTTATTATCACGTTTAGACGCTGATTTAAAACAACCACAAATGCTAGTTGTGTGCCCAACACGTGAGCTTGCAATTCAGGTAGCAGAAGCCCTAACTGATTTCTCTAAGCATATCCGCGGTTTATTTGTTGCAACCGTTTACGGTGGCCAATCTTATACACCACAATTACGTGATTTAGCCCGTGGCCCGCAAATAGTTGTTGGTACACCTGGCCGTATGATGGATCACATCAAAAAAGGTCGTTTAAAGTTAGATAACCTTAAAGCATGTGTTTTAGATGAAGCTGATGAAATGCTCAACATGGGCTTCCTAGAAGACATCGAGTGGATCCTTAAACAAATTCCAGAACAAACGCAAATGGCATTTTTCTCAGCAACAATGCCTGCTCCAATCAAGAAAATTACAAATCAATTCTTAACTGATCCTGTTCACGTTAAAATTGAAATCGTTAAATCTGATAAACCAAAGATTACTCAAAAATCGTGGTTAGTAAGCCGTATTGGTAAAACAACTGGCTTAGAGCGTATTGCTGAAGTTGTTGATTATGATGCGATGATTGTATTCGTTCGTACACGTAACGATACATTAGTATTAGCTGAACATTTAGTCAGCAAAGGCTTTAAAGCATCTGCACTTAATGGTGATATGCAACAGCAAGATCGTGAGCGTATTGTTGACCAATTAAAAACTGGCCGAATCAATATTTTAATTGCGACAGATGTTGTTGCACGTGGTCTAGACGTTCCGCGTATCACACATGTAATCAATTACGATTTACCACATGACTCAGAGTCGTATGTTCACCGTATTGGTCGTACAGGTCGTGCTGGTCGTGAAGGCGAAGCTATTTTGTTTGCATCACATCGTGAAGTCCGCAGTTTACACCGCTTAGAGCGTATCACAGACGGTAAGATTGAAACATTCAACATGCCAACAGCAGAAGAATTAGGTCAATCACGTATCGAACGTACTCAAGCTGCATTAACTAAATCAGTTGCTGAAAATGATTTAGAAAAATTCCAAGCTATCGTGAGTAAAATGGCTGAAGAGTCGAGTTTGACACCGCTTGAATTAGCCAGTGCTTTACTGTTTGAAAGCCAAATTGCGTTACCATTCCACCCTAAAGCTGACCCAGCTGAGCGTGAATTTAACCGCAATGATCGTTCTCGTGACCGTGATAATAGAGGTGAGCGTGGTGAGCGCCGCGAACGTGCGCCACGTCCACGTCGTGATAACGCAGATTTTGATACGTACCGTTTTGACGTAGGCCGTACACATGGTGTGCGTCCTGGTGATATCGTCGGCGCTGTTGCGAACGAGATTAAAATTGACTCAAATGATATCGGCCAAATCCGTTTATTTGATGGTCATACTCATGTTGACTTACCAAAGAATATGCCTAAACCGGCTTTTGATAAATTACAGCAAGTACTTATTCGTAAACGTAAAATATCACCAAGCTTAGTGACAGCAGAACAAGCTGCAGCAGCTGATGCCGAGTTCCGCCAACGTGCACCTCGTCAAGATCGCTCAGATCGTCCTCGTCGTGATTCTCAACCACGTCGTCGCAATGATCGTGGTGATAAAAAGCCAGTCCGCAGCTTTAAAGCTGGTGCAGAGCAAAGAAGCCGTCCAAGCTTCGAATCATAATCTCAGTGTTATAAAAAAAGCAGCGTGAAGCTGCTTTTTTTTATGCCGAAATCCACGTATTTCTAATCACTTTGATTAGATTTTTTCTTTTGTGATAAAGTAATTTTATTTGGATTGAGGGAGATAATTTGCGTTTTACTGATTCTATGACGATAAATTTCACGTAAATAATGAATCGCATTTTTCACGCAATCAACCGACAAGCGGATATCATTAATCGACGTAAATTGGTTAGGTTGATTGATTAATTCACGATATTTCTTTTCATACATAGGTTTGATCGCAAACCAATTGGTATCTAGAATTTTGGCTGGATTTTCAAAATCTTCTAACATAGCTTCGAGTTTAGAGGCATCAAAATCAGGCTCTTGAATAAAATCAATAATGGCATTGTCTAACGTATCATCAAAGCGGTAATCATTTTTAGCAAAGCAACGCTTAATATACGACACAATTAATGTCAGAAAATCATCACTTAAACAGGGGCTTTTGGCAATCAAGGTGGTCATAGACAGATTAGCCGATGCTCCAATAACTAATGCATAGCGTTTCAGCGTTGTATTTGGGAATAAATTATTCAGGTGCATTTTTAATTTATTTAAGTCCAGATACGATAATTTGTAATCTTTAGGCAATGACACAATAGAGACGACAGATGAACAGTTTTTAAAGAAATGTAATTCTTTTAAATTCTCTGCTTTATAACCAGATTCCAAATACTGCTTTAACTCTTCTTTATAATTTTGCGCCTCTACAGGTAATAAGCTGATCCCTTCAATGGCTTGAGTTTGCTTATTGAAATGTGGTAAATCGATAGACCTAAAAAATAAATCATCAATATCTAACGAGCCTTTCCCTCCATCACCTTTATTCTTAGTCTCATCGTGGACATTGTCTTCTACCACAGATTCCCCATATGCGATGGCGACAGGTCCCGCTAAACTCATAAATAAATCATTGGCATCAAGGCGGATTGTTTCCCCAATATCAATACCTGCACGTCTAAAATAATCTTGATCATAATCAGTCGTAACAGATTGCGCCGTTAAGATATTAAAAATTTGTTGGCTAATGTACTGATTTGCATGTTTTTCCATTGAGTTAACATCAATGTATTGCATTTCACTTGTGGCATCATTTTGCTCGGCATAACGCATAATGTCGTTTGAAATCAACATCATCGCATTCCAAGGACGCAAGCGGTTTTTAACTGCAGCTTGACTGTCATCAGCGTGCATATCATATGAGAAACACCACTCTTCAGCTAAATATTTACACAATAATCGACCCGCATTGATATGTAATGCCTCAGACATTTCTTTATGATCAGAAATATTCGGTAAAATACAAATCCCACTGGTAAAAATAGGTTCAAATACAAAAGCTTGGCTTTGAGATATTGCCTCTTTATATATTTTTGTATCGAAGGTTTTATTAATGTAAGAATATTGCTGAGCTAAGCCAAACTCTGACGCCATTCCAGAGCCTGTACCACCACCGGCACTAAATATATAAAAATAAAGACGTGATTGATTTGCTTTAATGCCACAAGAGTCAATTAAATAGGAATGGATTGACTTCCACTCTGCATTATTAAAATCTTCTGTTTGTTTGTTAAGAATTATTTTCGCTAAATATTGGCCAAGGATAGGCGCATTACCCGCACCACCGGCATGCACCTCTGATAAATCCATAATGCGTAGCTTATTATAGCTATTTAAAAACCCGTTTTGACTCCCTTTAGATGAAAAACGGATCCGCCCTTCGATGTCTTTATCTAAATCACCCAGCATGACTAACGGTTCAATTAAAAATACGGGCCGAAACACTTTGGCTGCTTGTAGGCGAATACTGCGTTGGATCCATTTAAGAGGTTTGTTTTCAGCTTCTTTTATTTTTGATAGATCATCATGATATTGATCTAAATAGTAATCTCGCGCATCGTGTACCAATGATGCAACATCTAGTGCAATATTAGAGCCACAGCGACCAAGACCAATTAAACACACAGAAGGAAAATTTGGGGGTAATTCAGTACTGTCTTCAGACACTTGATGGTCAGGATAGATGGCATTACGGAGTTGGTCGAGATTACGTAAAATTTTATTGATGTCTTTTTCTGTAAAATAACGTTGTACTTCATCTTCTGATCCTGTTGATTTTCCAGGATCTTTGACAATGATATCGAAATCATCACTAGCAGTTGATTGAGTGGGCGTACTTATTGGCTTTGCTGTTCTTGAAGATTTATTTAACAGAGGATTAATCGGTTTGTTTGTTGCCATAAAGTGCCACCTATTAGATTCAATTCCGTATATGAGTATTGAATATAGTTCACTTTAAGCAATAATGAGAATGTTACCAATTAATTGAGAAAAACAGCGGTTTATAACAAAAAAGGAAAGCTCAACGCTCTCCTTTTTGATCATTTACCCTTTAGGGCGAAATTTCAAACACAAGCCAGTTAAGAAATTACGCATAAATTGGTCGCCACATGGTTTAAAGTTTCGACTGCCACGTTTACGGAATAAGCCACCTAACTCAGCTTTTGTCACTCTAAAATCTGCGAACTTCATCACCTCAAGCATATCCTCTTCGCGTAACTCGAGTGCAACTCGGATTTTTTTAAGAATAATGTTGTTATTCAGTCGTACGCGTTCAGTACTCGGTACTGTTGTGGTATCGGGCTGCTCTTCTCTAACACCACGTTTATCAATAATGAGCCCATCTAAAAACTTTTCCAATACAACATCTGTACATTCTATGTACCCTTCTTCATCTTCTTTTTTAAGTAAGCAGCTAATAGAGAATGGCTTGATTTTATGTCCTGCAAGTAAAAATAAGGCTTGCATGCTGTCTTCACGAAGATTTAAGGCGTAACGTAAACGACGAAGTACTAAATTATTGATCATATAAAGCTCCAGATTTAAGGGCGCTTATTCTAGCATATACTAATTAATAATCCTCATCACAAAGCTGGCTCGTAGAAAATAATATCTGTAAAAATTCGTCTGTGTGTTGGCGCTACGATTTTTTACAAATTGCCTACATTTATAAACCTACGGTTCAGTTTAATCAGTTAGAATTAACGTATATTTAAATGACTCCTGAGTTGTATGCGCCTTATAAAATTACCGCACATAATGTGTTTTGGACTGTGCTTAGCCATTAATGGTTGTGCATCGATGCAATTTGGTGACTTATTTTCAACTTATAGCCAACAATTAACGCCCACACGGCAATTAATTAATGCCAATCAACCACAACAAGCACTCACTACACTTTCGCAGCATACTAAAGGTTCAAACAATTATCTTGTGTCGTTACTTGAACACGCTAAAACAGCGCACTTTGCAAAAAACTACGCTCACAGCGAGACTGTGTTTGCTGAAGTTATCGACATACTGAAACAAGAAGAGTTAAAAGCAGCGATTCAAATTAGCAATACCACACAGCACATTAGTGCTTTGGTGACGAATGATACCGCTCTTGAGTATACGCTCCCTTATTACGAACAAGTGATGGTGCACCATTACCAAGCATTAAATTACTTGTACATGAACAACATTGAGTCTGCAGTGATTGAAGCCCGAAAAGCTTATCAAGTACAGCAGCGGGCACTCAAAGATCAGGAACTCGATTTAGTTAATCAACAACTCACGCAATCCGTTACCTTAGATTCATTATCCAATACCTACGCTGAATTAGACCGCATAATAGGAAATGACCTTAAAGGGATCGATAACCCCTATACAGCCGTACTTTCAGCGATTTTACTCGAAAGTGCTGATGAGGCTAATAATGCTTATATTTCCTATCAATCAGCACTCGCACTTAATCCAACTAACGCTTATTTACAACAGCAAGTCGAGCGTTTGTCTTCACAGTTAGGGATCGAAGAGCATTCAACTCTTGGCAATAAGGGCATCCATGATTCAGACAATCAATTAATCGTTCTAATCGAACAATCACTGATCCCAAAAAAACAAGAACAAAACATTAATTTACCCATATACACAAGCCAAGGTGAGATGCGATTTTACAGTGTGGCATTACCTTCTTACTCACAAGCTCAACCGAGTGTTCCTATCAGTATTTCACTCAATGGATCAAACCTGAATAGCCAGCCATTAGTTGATTTTCAAGCATTGGCTGCAGCCAATTTAAAACAAATAATGCCGACTCTCATTGCCCGTCAAACCGCTCGATTGATTGCAAAAGAACAAGTTAGAAAAAAACTGGCTAAAGAAGGCGGTGACGTAGGAAATGTATTAGCAACTCTGTACAACATCGCCTCTGAACGTGCAGATACACGAAGCTGGTTAACTTTACCTGCTAACGCACAAATAATTACCAGCCCGTTGTCTGATAATACAGACGAGTTGTTGGTTCATTACCGTGGCCACAGCCATGCTGTTGCTATTAATCCAAAACATCAAGGGGTGACGTTAGTGACTATTTATACCGCCGATCAACTCTTTAATGTTGAAACTAGTTATTTATAAGGATTTTGAATGAAACTCTCTCAGCATATATTGCTCGCGACCTTTTGCGTTATCAGCTTAGGCTGTGTGCATAATCCAATCACGACTGGAGTGGGTACATCACTGATCCCCGCAACCACAAAATCATTAGATCAAGAGCAATTAAAGCAATACATCTCAATCGACAATTCAGCATTAGCCAATCGATTGCATTTAACACAGTCCTTAGCACGCTATCATAATGATTATCTACAAGTGAACGTCTCTGTGAAAAGTGATTATCATAAATCGCAAAAACTACAATATCAGTTTAGTTGGTTTGATAGCGCAGGATTTGAAATCGATGCAACCAAGCAAAATTGGCAAGCTATTGATCTTCATGGTGGACAACATACCCAATTAACTGGTTTAGCTAAAAACAAACAAGCTACACATTTTAAACTTTATATTCGTGAAGTGGCCACACAACTTCAACGCTTTTAAAAAAGGAAATTCAGATGAAACATACATACTTAATTAGCGCGCTTGCAATCAGTGTTCTAACACTATCGGGTTGTGCAAACCGTGCCGTTGTCAGTTACGGTGATGCCAATGCCGTCGAAACAACCGACATCAGTTTTGGTTCCACTGATTTACAAAAAATGGCGAATGAAATGACCGATTCAATGCTGCTTTCTCCTGTCGTCGGCACCTTAACTCAAAACAACCGCCCTGTTGTATTTGTTGAGCGAATTAAAAATAAAACCAGCGAACACATCGATACTGAATCTGTGACAGACTCTATCTCGACTAAATTGCTTCGTTCAGGAAAGTTTCGCTTTGTAGACATGACTCGTGTCGATGCAGTCAAAGCGCAACTCAATTTTCAAAACGATTCTGGAATGGTAGATCAAAATAAAGCCGTGTCGTTTGGTAAACAAACCGGTGCGCAATACATGCTGTATGGGAACCTATCAAGCATAGTGAAAACCAACAAAGATGTTGCCGATGTCTATTACAAATTCACCTTACGTTTACTCGATTTAGAAAGCGGACTCATTGAGTGGGCAGATGAAACAGAGATCCGCAAAACTCGTCAAAAAGCCAAGATTGGCTGGTAATAGGAGGAGACAATGTCTCGCGCATTGACAATCACGTTTTCATTTTTGATATGTTTGATACCAACACTGCTTGCCGCTCACCCTTATGAGCGCAACAAAGCAGTGCCAGTTGAAAAAGTATTATTTGGTTCAATTAATAGCGTTAAACACCTAACAGAACAAGAGATCCGGTATGACAAAGATAACGGCTGGCATCGATTCGGCGGAGCCTTGATTGGCGGGGCAATCGGTAATCAGTTTGGTGATGGCAGTGGACAGGTAGCTGCCACCATTTTAGGCGCAATGATTGGCAGTAATATGTCAAAGAGCCACACCCGTTCAGGACAAATTATTCAGCATCAATTGGTCGAATTGTTAATTACAACAGAACAAGATGAACAGTTTATGGTGCTACAAGATTATGATAATCGAATGGTGTTCAAAAATGGTGATAAAGTGCGTTTGGTTTATCTTACCAATGGCCTAGTGAGGGTCGATATAGCCTACTAAATAACCATCAAAATTATTAGGGGCTGTGCAACAGAGCTGTTATTCTATCGGGCTATGCGAAAGCATCTCCTTTTTACTTTAGAAAGTTAATTAAATGAAAATTTTAGTACGTAACCTTGCAAAATCTGTCACAGAAAACGAATTAACCGCCCTTTTTAGTCAATACGGAGCGGTTCAATCGTGTTCGCTGGTACTTGATTCACAAACAGGCCAATCTAAGGGGTTTGGTTTTATTACTCTACCTAAAGTGGGTGAAGCGAAAGTGGCCATTAAAGAATTAAATGGCATCAATTTATCAGGTTCTGTGATCAGAGTTAAAAAAGCAGAAGATAAACCAACTGAATAAGTTAGCCCTGACGTAGTTTTTTTGCTAAATCCTGGGTGATCATCGCCTCTACGGCATTTTTCATCGCAGGATTACGTTTTAGTAAATCTTGCAGTATATCTTGTGGCCAATACAAAATTCGTGTGGGCACTGACACGATAACATCCGCATTGGCTGCTTGCTCCAACGTGAAGCTCATTTCCCCAACAAAATAGCCATCTCGAAGTTGTACAATGGTTTTGCCATCGACGACAACATTCACCTCACCATTATAAATGAAATACAAAGCCGGGACTTTTTTACCTTGCTTAGTTAATACATCTTCTGGTTCAAAAGTTTGCCATTTACCTACTTTGATTAATTTATAAAATTCAAATGGACTAAAACGAGAAAAGATCGTTGCGTATAGCTCCTTTTCTTCTTCACTAAAGCGGATTGATTTCTCCCGATACCATAGAAGCGCAATCATCGCAGCATTAATGACCACCAACGCCCCTTCAGAGAAGATATCAAGCCAAAGGGGATCAGCCGGGATAATATAATAATAAACAACAAAGCACGCAGACGAAAAAATAGTTAATACACGTAACCAAAAAATAGAACTACAGCCAAATGCGCCTAAAGCGGCGATGTAAGCAATAAAATAAATCGTGTAACCAAACCAGTCTTGTAAAAATGCATCAAATGACATTGTGATTCCGTTTCGCAGTTGTGATTGAGTCTATATGCAAGGAAAGTTTGGTACTCAAACCCAACTAAATCCAATTTTAAATAATAAAATCAGCAATAAAAAATAAAACGTTTGTGTCCCTATCAACAAGGCTAGACATTGTAATGAATAAAAGGCATGGTAAGTTTTTCGGTTTAAAGCGTGAATGAGTATGAGCAAAAATCAGCAAACCTTTGAGCAGTTTTATCAATTCTACTTGTCGCAACACCAAAATCGAGTATGTCGTTGGTTGCATTTCATCGGCACACTTTTGCTTATTTTACTGACGGTCTTTAGCCTTTATACAACTCAATATACGCTATTATGGCTGCTACCATGCATCGGCTACGGGTTTGCTTGGATTGGTCACTTTGTGTTTGAGCAAAACAAACCGGCGACATTTAAAGCCCCGGTTAGAAGTTTACTTGCTGATTTTAGACTCTTTTTTGATATGCTCTGTGGACACTATCATTAACAGCTAGGTTTGATTTTCGACAATTCCAGCTTGCTGTTCAATGGTACTTTTTAACTCTTTAAACAAACCAAGTAAAAACAGCATTTCAGCAATAACAAATAACGGACCAATTACCAATCCCATTAAATCATCGACAAAAGCTGGTTTTTTACCTTCAAAGTAATGCCCTACAAATTGAAACACCCACCCAATGACAAATAGCGCGATACCAAGTAACAATGCATGCTCAAAGTCACTGATTACCGATGCAACCAGGCATAGTAGTGCCATAAATAACGTCATGATTACACCCAGTTTAATATCGAGTTTTATATAAAATCCACAAGTAATTACTGCGATAACCACGCCCAACTTCATGGTTAAGCCTAAAAGTGGCAACATGATTAAATTAAGTAACACTATGATGCTAAGAACGATGAGAGGGATACCAATAAAGTGCGTGTTGATATTTCGGGGATCGCGGTGATAGCGGGCATAATTAATTAAATGTTGCTGCAATGATTTCATATTTATCTACTTTAGAGTATTGATATAAATACAATAGCATTGTCTAAAAGCAGACACTGTCAGTTAGCTGACATTTAACAATAAAGTTGCCGATATTTTATGTTGAAAGGCGCATTAACGCAGGCCAGTCGAGTACTTCAATATGCTGGTAGTTGAGTTTGATAATATGCAAAGCAGCCAATTTTTTAAGACTCTGATTGCACGTTTGCCGTGATGTTGCCGCTAACTGCGAGAGTATTAATTGATTAATTGGTAATCGTGTTGTCGAGACCGTTTGTTCAGTATAATTACGTCCTAACATGAGCAACTGGCGGATCACACGCTCATGAGCTGGTAATGTTTGTAGCACTTCATAAGCACTGAAAATAAGACGTAACTTATTACTGACGAGCTGCGCAATATGCTGCCAATAAACCGGATTATCAGCAAGAAATTGGCGTAAACACAATGATGGAACGTGCAGTAGACGGCACTCGGTGATACAACGTGCGTCATGTGTGCGAGGCGCCCCATCAATTAAAGACACTTCCCCAAACCAAATCCCTTTATTAAGTACCGCTAATATCGCTTCTTCACCCTCTAAATTGATATTTGAAATGCAGATCAAACCCTCTAGCAGCACAAACAAGCCGTTGTCAGCTTCACCATTTCGAAAGACATATTCATTCATGCCCAAGGTTGTGCATTGCCCAGAACTCAATAAAAAATGTGCAAATTCTTCAGGTAAACTTGCAAACCAAGGATCTGTTTTCAGTAATGTATGCACAAATAAAAGTAGCTTCTATAAAACAAAGCCTAAGACTGTCGCAATTAACGTTATCATTCAACTGATTTATTATTTTCCAACTAAAACTAACATCAACTATCAGATGACCTTCAATACAATGACATGAGAAAAAGCTTCACAGTTAATGATCAGAGACTGGCTTAATTGGGATAGGTAAACCAAAAAAACCATTCACCTCAATTAATTTTGCTTCTTTATTCGCTTTACCAAAATCAGTTCCCTCTATTAAAGTTGTGCCATGACTACTAATACGCCAATTAAAGCGAAACACCGAACCGCGTTCGGTTGTGCGGCTATCTATTTGACTGATTAACTGAGCTGAAATAGGCCAGATATTTTCAAACCTCATCTGTGCATGAAAATCGTCAATCCATTGATTGAGCCTCTTCGCAGAATTAATTGTCACTTGCTGAGTGGTTGGATCATCGTAATAAAATGGGTCAGTAACAAGTGACTCTAGAATTATTAAGCGCTGCGCACTATCGATCATTTGCCACGATTCAACATAACGTTTTAGGTTGTCATTCAACTCTTTAGCCGCAGCTGTAGAAGAAACACACATTAAAAAAAATACACACAGAATCCGATACATAGTTATCCTAAATAAGCCACATTAGCCAGTGCAATTAAACCATTCCGATTCGGTGTTACTGTCCGTCTCGCACTAAAACGACAATAAAAAACCCAGCAAAGCTGGGTTGTTTCATAGCAAGAGTCAATTAGTGGCTTTCGATAATTCTAAGCATGCGACGAAGCGGCTCAGCTGCGCCCCACAATAACTGATCGCCAACAGTAAACGCACTGATATATTGTGGACCCATCGCTAGTTTACGAATTCGTCCAACCGGGATTGAAAGTGTCCCAGTGACGTTAACAGGCGATAAATCTTGCACGCTTTGCGCTCGGTCATTATGAATGACTTTCACCCATTCATTATGCTGCGCTAAGATTTGCTCAATTTTTTCGACCGAAATATCTTCACGTAATTTAATGGTCATCGCTTGCGAATGACAACGCATCGCACCAATTCGCACACATAAGCCATCAACAGGGATCGGCTGCTTTGAAGTACCTAATATTTTGTTCGCTTCAACTTGTGCTTTCCATTCTTCTTTTGATTGACCTGATGGCATCGGCACATCAATCCAAGGAATTAAGCTACCAGCCAAAGGCGCACCAAATTGTGACGTTGGTAAATCATCCCCAGCAATGGTTTCACTGACAATTTTATCAATTTCTAAAATGGCTGAATTGGGATCGTCCACCAGCTCAGCAACCGATTGATGAATAGCCCCCATTTGAGCGATCAACTCTTTCATATTACGCGCACCAGCACCAGAGGCTGCTTGGTACGTCATTGGGCTGACCCATTCAATTAAATCTTGCTCGAATAAACCACCAAGTGCCAATAACATCAGTGAAACAGTACAGTTACCGCCAACAAAGGTTTTCACCCCTTGTTCTAACCCTTGAGTGATCACATCTTTGTTCACTGGATCTAATACAATGATGCTGTCATCTTCCATTCGAAGCGCTGACGCAGCATCAATCCAAAAACCATTCCAGCCGCTGCCACGTAGATCTGGATAAACACTTTTAGTGTAATCACCGCCTTGGCAGGTAATAATAATATCCATTTGTGCTAAAGATGCGACGTCAGTCGCGCTGAGCAGTGGCTTAGCATCACCCGCAAGATCGGGACCGAGTTGACCCGCCTGCGAAGTGGTAAAAAATGTTACGTCAAATTGCGCAAAATCATTTTCTTGTTGCATGCGCTCCATCAATACCGAACCGACCATGCCGCGCCAACCGACTAATCCTAATTTTTTCATAATATGTCATACCCTAAAAACGAAATAATAAAACCAATTCCCGAATTGCGTGAGTTTTTAGGTAAATTGGTAAAACCAAGGTTAAGAATCTAGCATTGCACACATTATAAAACTAGGGCTTTTAAGTTAACTTTAAATTATTTCATAGAGAGTTTATTTATATCTAGCCATAGCTTTTTATATTAATGCACAAAAAAGCCCTACCGATTGGTAGGGCTAAGAAACTGCATTAGTTTTGAATGCTTCCTTGCTAAAACGAATTAGAATTCATAGCTATAGCTTAAGCTGAACTCTGTCCCTTCTTCTTTTTGCCAAAGGACTAAGCCTTCTTGTTCAATCTCTTTATCTTGGCCTAAGATATTCTTAATCTTGAATTTAACCGCTGAGTTAAAATCAGGAAAATACGAATACACTAAATCAAGTGAGTGAAACGGCTTTTCTTCCGCGTCTTCGTTACCACGTGTTCCTGGGACTATAATGCGAGGACCAGAGACGTTGTAAACTAACGACGTTGAGTGTAAGCCATTGGCTGAGTCATAACCCATCTGTAAGTTTGCCACCCACTCAGAGTGACCCACCAAACGGCGTTCGTTATTTGTAACAATGTTTGACACAGTGTCAGCTTCAAGTGCGGCTTTTAATTGCTGCTCAAAAAGTGAGTCTTGACCGTCCGTATCATCAATCCCTAAATTCACCGATGAATCAGATAACGTTAAGTTACCCGATAAAAATACCGCGGCTAGTTCATCATTGATAAAACTAAAATCGGTGAGGAAATCAAACTCGATACCAGTTAATTCACCTGATTGTGCATTGGCCGTTAACAACTGTGGTGCTGCGCCACCAACACCCGCCAATTCAACCATTTCGATGGGATTGGTAATGTCTTTATAGAATAACGCCACAGACACGTTATTACCTGTTGGCATGTACCATTCAAATCTGAAATCAACATTTTTAAGCTTAGAGCTTTCAAGAGTTGGCGAACCACGTACTAAAAACTCTGTTAATGGATCGATAAAGAAAGTCGAGCTAACATCACGCATATCCGGACGAATTGTGGTTTCGCTTAGGTTTAAACGAAATTGCATTTCTTCATCCATGATGTAGGTCACAGCTAAAGAAGGATAAAAATCATCTTCTTTAATGGCAACTTCTTGAATTTCTTCACTTGTCGCATCGAACAAATTGCTGTGCGCTTTAAACGGAACCGATACTTGAGCAAAATCTTCGTAGCGAACACCACCGGTAAAACGCCAAGTGTTATCTAAAAAGTAATCAGCCATCATGTAATACGCGTTCAACTTATGTGCGGCTGAGTATTTATCACCATCCGTTGTGCGGTCGTCGAAGATACCCGCACCTGTAGCACTGGTATAAAACCCAGCATTATCGATGTTCTGCTGTGCAAAAATGCTGTCTATACGTGAACCATAACTAAATTCATCGCTGATAGCACGGTGAGCAATACCAAATTTGGTGTTACTGGCATCACGTGTTTTCTCAGAAAAATCACCGCCCACTTTAAGTTCTAGCTCGTAGCCTTCACCATAAATCGGCAGGCCCGCATTCCAACCCCAAGTATCGACATCATCGTGAAGTTCTTGAAATTCACGGGTCACATTCGTTGCTGAGACATCTTGTAATTGCTCTGAGACAAAGACACCATCTTCATAATTACGTTGGAAGATGACATCCATTGCACCTGGAGCATTTCGGTTTGCGCGGCTTGTGCCTGCATACCAATCAACGAACAAACTGTTGAAATCAACAAAGTTATGCGTGCCTTTTATTTGGCTTGAGAACATTTCACGCTCTTCATAAGACACATCCACACGACGAAGATCACGTACACCTTCTTCAGTTTCATTGGCATCATAAAAGTCACGATTACGAACGCGGTCACGCATATCATGTAATGCGATATTTTTAAGCTCAACTTTATGGTTTGAATTGAATTCATACCCTAAATTAAGTGAGCCACTCCAACGTACATTTTGTTCCGTTGACACGCCATCGTAATACTGGGCAAAACATTTGTCTTCGCAGCCTAAACTACCTAAGTTAGTCCCACTTTTTTCTTTGTTGACTTCCCATTCGTTCTCATACGAAACAGCCGCTAACACACCAAATGTGCCAATTTCGCTTTCAAACCTATCACCCAATGAGATTGCAAAATCAAAACCAGGATCAACGTCTTTTTCATCTGGCCCCACTTGCCAATCAAGCGCACCCATCAGTGCTTGGCGTTCAGCTAACGTGGTATTGCTATCACCTTCAATGCCGCCATTCGCAAAGGCATTAATGAATGCTTGCGGTAAAGCGCGGGTGCCATCATCACGACCCATCCAATCATCATCGCCACCGTCATAAAAGTAACCCGTTGTTGAATTACTAGTGTTGTATTTAGCACCAACAGAGACTTTAAATAACGAATCACTTGGGATTGATTTGGTGCGAATATTCACATTACCGCCACCAAAGTGAGCTGGCATGTCTGGTGAAAATGACTTTTGCACACTCAAACTTTCAATGATATCTGATGGAAATAAATCTAGTGGTACCACTGAGCGAGTAGGATCCGGGCTTGGTACATACATGCCGTTAAGCTGTGTACTTGAATAACGCTCACCTAAGCCACGAACATAGATAAACTTACCGTCGACCAAGGTTAAACCTGTGATACGACGAAGAGCAGAAGCGGCATCACCATCACCAGTGCGCGAGATTTGATCCGCACCCATAATATCGGCTACGAAAGCTTGGTTCTGACGCTCTTGAAGAACGGCCCCTGCACTGCCTTTTAAACGCTGACCGACAGCAACCACTTCTTCTATTTCTTGCTCTGTCGCTTCTTCGGCGATAACGGCGCTTGTTGATAAACCCAGTAATGCATACGCAATAGCATGATTTAATTTAGTGCGAACAAGGCGTGGGGTTTTAAAAGAATTCATTAATTTACTCCGAAACATGAACTGAGAATAAAGGCCAAGGAGAACCCTTGGCCTCATCTAACGTTGGGTTACTTAAGACCTACTTTTACCCAACCTGCAGTCCAATCCGTGTTTGAATCCATCGCACCGATGTAATCAACTTTATCAAAGAATGTATTCAACGTTGATGCATCAAAACCTGTACCTAACAAGGCTGAATCCGATGCTGGCATATAGCCGTTTGACGATAAACCAAGCTCAGATGCCATTTTCACGCTATTGCCTTGCTGACCTTCAAACCAAGATTGTACATTCCCTGCGCCAATTGCTTGGCTACCAAAGTTGTTAGCCGTTTCACACGCAACCACTGAATGGCTAATCGTTAAGCTACCATCTTCAGCGCGAGGTGCCGAATCAGAACCAACACGTAGACAGTTTTTGTAGCCTTCGCCACCAGTTACTAACACGTTTTTAAGCATACCGGCAGTACCTGCACGTAAGCGGATACCGTTTGTGCCTGACGCGCCAAGAATGGTTACGTTCGCAATAGTTGGTGTGGTAAGTGGCGATGCGTTTGAGTCAAACTCAGAGTTATCCGCTTCGATACCGTTATCACCTTCAGATGAATCTTGTTTGATTAACACGTATTGAGCGTTACCTGTCCAACCGAAAGACCAATCCAAAGAGTCATCACCGATGCTTGTAAGCACTAAGTGACTGATACTTGCTGTACCACCGAAGAACTCCACACCATCGTCCAGGTTTTCATGGACGTGAATATAATCAAGCTCTGTTTTGCTACCCACACCCGCCAGTGAAATACCGTTTAGCTCATCGCCATTACCCAGTGCTTTACCCGCTTGTTTAACAACAACGTACTTCAATGTTCCTGAGTTATCTTCAGGTTGGTTACCACCAAATTGGCCTGCATCACCTTCTGCAGCCACGCCACAGTTAGCCAGTTCATCAGCAGTTGCTTCACCTGTTTGGTCGCCACATGAGTTAGCAGGAGCATTACCTAAAATAACCACACCACCCCATTGACCGATTGTTGTTTCGCCACCAATCACGTCTTGAATTGAAGTCATTACGATAGGCTGTGTTGCTGTACCGACTGCTTCGATTTTTGAACCACGACGAACCACTAAGAAGTCATCACCGTTTTCACCAATTAAGGTAGTACCAAATTGAACATGCAGTGTGGCACTATCTGTGCGGTCACCACCGACTGCTGTACGACCTTTTAAAATCCAGTGAGCGTCATTTGTTAGCGTGACATCTTGCTTAAACACCGTATCAGCAGCTAATTGATACACTGGCTTATCAGTGATCATCGGGAAGCTTGATGATACATCTGTTGCCAAACCTTGCTCTTTAGCATTGGTGATATTGGTTGGGAAATTAGGCTTGATTGCCACAGTCCAACCTTGCATCCAGTTGTTATCGCCATCAAACGCACCGATATAGTTAGTTTTAGCGAAGAATGGGTCTAAGTCAGATGCATCAACACCATTCCCTAATAAAGGAGAGCTTGATTTTGGGGTAAATCCATCCGTGCCAAGATTTAGTGCTAATGCAGACAGTGTTTGGTTGCCTGTTTGGCCTTCAAACCAAGTTTGTACATTGCCACCAGCAATCGCTTCAGAACCAAAGTTGTTATCTGTGTTACACGCAACAACTGAGTGTTCTATCGACAACTCACCCGATTCAGCATTGGCAACAGAATCAGAACCCACACGTAGACAGTTTTTGTAGCTATCAGGACCGGTTACAACAACATTGCGAAGGATACCAGCTGTACCTGCACGTAGACGAATACCGTTTGCACCATCTGCGCCGACAATCGTCACATTCGAGATAAGTGGTTTAGTCAGCGGCGTTGCATTTGAGTCAAACTCAGAGTTATCGGCTTCAATACCGTTATCGCCTTCAACAGAGCTTTGTTGGATATAGATATTTTGTGCACGTCCTGTCCAACCAAATGACCAATCCAGTGAGTCATCACCAATGTCAGTCAGTACAATATTACGCACATTAACGGTACCACCGAAGAACTCCACACCATCATCTAGATTTTGATGCACTTGGATGTATTCAACTTTAGTTTTTGAACCCACACCAGCAAATGAAATACCGTTTAATTCATCACCATTACCCAGTGCTTTACCAGCATGTTTTACAAGTACATAACGTAGCACACCTGAGTTATCTTCTGGTTGGTCGCCACCAAACTGACCTGCATCACCTTCAGCAGAGACACCACAGTTTGCCAGTTCATCCGCCGTCGCTTCACCCGTTTGGTCACCACATGAGTTAGCCGGTGCATTACCCAGTAATACTACGCCGCCCCACTGACCAATTGTTGTTTCTGAACCTAACACATCTTGAATAGATGTCATGGTGATTGGCGCGTTGGCATTACCATTGGCAATAATTTGAGAACCACGACGAACCACTAAGAAGTCATCACCGGTTTCACCAATTAATGTAGTACCCGCTTGAACATAAAGCTTAGTATTGTTTTGACGATCTCCACCTACAGCTGTGCGACCATTTAAAATCCAATGTGCATCATTAGTAAGTGTCACATCAGTCACAAACGTGGTGTTTTCAAGCAATCTATACACAGGTTTATCTGTAATAGTCGGGAATTCATTTGAAACATCGACCGCTAAACCTTGTGCTGATGCATTGGCGATATCAGTAGGGAAGCCACCATTAATAGCAACAGTCCAACCTTCCATCCAGTTATTCGTTTCACTAAATGCACCGATTTGTTTGCCATCAGCGACTAACGGAGAACCCGCTAATGGTAAATAACCATTGTCATCAAGCATTAAATCACCTGGTGACAGCGTGCTATTGCCTGCTTGGCCTTCAAACCAAGATTGTACATTGCCACCATTGATTGCTTCAGAGCCAAAGTTGTTACTTGGCGTTTCACATGCAACGACAGAATTAGTGATGCTTAATAAGCCTGATTCTGCGTTTGCAACCGAGTCAGAGCCTACACGTAAACAATTTTTATATGTTGCAGGGCCTGTTACCAATACATTTTTTAACATACCCGCAGTACCCGCACGAAGACGAATACCGTTTGTGCCATTTGCACCAACAATCGTGACATTTTCAATCGTTGGGTTAGTGAGCGGTGTTGCATTAGAATCAAATTCTGAGTTATCCGCTTCAATTGCGTTGTCACCTTCGCCTTCAGCTTGTTGGATATAGACATTTTTTGCTGAACCTGTCCAACCAAATGACCAATCAAGTGAATCATCACCAATGCTTGTCAGTACTAAGTTAGAGATACTTGCTGTACCACCGAAGAACTCCACACCATCGTCAAGATTTTCGTGAATTTGAATATAATCTAATGTGGTATTAGAACCCACACCTGCAAATGAAATACCGTTTAGCTCATCGCCATTACCCAGTGCTTTACCTGCATGTTTAACCACTAAATACTTAAGTGTACCTGAGTTATCTTCTGGTTGGTCGCCACCAAATTGACCTGCATCACCTTCTGCAGCTACACCACAGTTTGCAAGCTCATCCGCTGTCGCTTCACCTGTTTGGTCGCCACAAGAGTTGGCTGGTGCGTTACCTAGTAACACCACGCCGCCCCATTGGCCAACACTGGTTTCTTGTGCTGTTACATCTTGAATCGAGGTCATAGTAATAGGTTGAGAAGCAGTCCCCACTGACTCTACGCGTGAACCACGACGAACCACTAAAAAGTCATCGCCCGTCTCACCAATAATGGTGGTGCCTTGCTGAATATATAAGACAGCGTTATCAGCGCGGTCATTACCAACCGCTGTGCGGCCATTTAAAATCCAGTGTGCATCGTTGGTTAATGATGTATTCACCGTAAAAGTAGTGTTTTCTTTTAGACGATAAACAGGCTTATCTTTAATTGAGGGAAATTCGCTAGACACATCATCTGCTAGCTCTTTAACAAATGCGTTATCAACATCAACAGGGAAGCCAGTGGTCGCATTTTGAGAATCATCACGATCGGAAGTCTCACCCGTGCCTGTACCTGGGTTGGTAATGACATTGGTGATTGTATCGCCTTCGTTAATGGTTGTTTCACCTTCTTTAACGACTAAATCACCACCACAACCCGCTAAAGAAACGGCTGTAGCAACAAGGCTTACTCTGAATAAGTCAGATAATCTCATTTTTAACTCCATAATATAATTTTAATTTGTTAGCGCAATTTAACTGAGATACAAGGTAAGGGTTTAATGTGACGTTTGGGTTACATTTAATTAAAAGTAAGATGACAATTTTAAGTCTTTATAATTAAACTAGGGCAATAAAAAACCACCCGAAGGTGGTTTTTGGTTACGATTGTTGTTAGAACTATTATAATGCTGTTATGGTTATACTAGCTACAAACAATGACAGTATTAAGACAAACTATAAATAAGCTGTTTTTAATAATTCAGCGTTTGTTTTTTCACGTTTGACGTATTTAATCCATTGTTTGGCCAGGTTTTCAGATTTTTTGTATTTTTCCGCACGTTCGAACGCTAAAATAGATGCGTCGTAATTGGTGAGATTATATTGCGCCATCCCAAGAGCAATATACGCATTGGATTCAAGATCTAATCCACCTTTATCTAAAGCCGCACGTGCTGCATCAGCGGCTTCATCAAATAATTCTAAATTGAGATACACTTCAGCTAAACGTTGATCAAATTTACCATGGCGCTCTACCTCAGCTGCGGCAATAAAGTGGCTAATAGCGGCGCGCTCTTCTTTTGCTTGCACAAGAGCTTCTGCGATAAATGCATTGTTTTTACTATCATTTTCAATAGTGCCTGTTTTCATTCCTTGTTTCATCAACTGTGCAGACTTGTAAGCTAAGCCATTGAGCAAATACACTTGAGATAAACTACGAACGTCACTTTTTGATGTAATAAAACCACGCTGATAGGCTGTTTCTAAAGTTGAAAGTTGTTTTTTATCTTCTCCAACTTCGCCATACATTCCGCCTAATTGGACCCAATAAGCTGGTTTGTCATACAGTGCAATCATTTTCTCTAATACAGTGACAACTTGCTTAGGTTGATTCATTGAATAATAAAGGGCACGCTGTAAAACCAACCAGTTTTCTTTAGGCACTAAATTATCATTTTCAGCCAAAGCAATCGCCATGTTAATATTTTCAAGCGCTGACTTATACTCTTTTGATTGATAAAGCGCTTGCGCTTTTAGTACATAATAACTGTCTTTTTTAGGTGCGGTATTCACATCATCCCATTGATTTAAATACGCGACAACTTTGTCATATTGGCCATTCGCTAATGCAAGCTGTGCTAAACTGAACAAAGTATTTAATTTTAATGACTCTGGGATGGCATTTTGATTAACAACCGCTTCAAAAGAAGTAATCGCTTTATCTAAGTCATTTTGATTGTAATAGATGAAGCCATAAAAATTATGCATCATCGCCACTTCATACTCATTCATACTACTGGCGCGTTCTTTAATTGAATCTAAAGCAGCTAAACCAGCTGCAACATCGCCATCGTCCGCTAATTTCTGTGCGCGTGCCAATTGGCTATACACTTTTTCACGTAAGGCAGGAACGCGTACTGTCTTTCTTTCTGCCTCAGCGGCGTGTACGTGGTTGATACTGATCCCAGGCACAACCGAGACTATTGAAGGTAACCCAACACCCGCTAAAACCATTGAACAATAAAAGGCACTTAGTTTTAATGCTTTCATCTTAAAATCCTCTAACAATCGTATTTTGTTGATTAATTTAACCTATTGATAACAGCGACTGATCAGCCGCTGATTTCAAAAGTAATTCTGTTTTGTACACCGGCCACTTCAACGGCTTCACCATTGACAACCCGAGGTTTGTATTTGAACTTCATCACCGCATCTTTTGCAGCTTGATTAAAAATACTTTCTGGCTCAGCTTTCACTACTTGTGGCTCACGCACCGTGCCACTTTTTGTTACAACAAATTCAACAATCACGTATCCCTCGATGCCACGAGATAACGCACGGCGTGGGTAAACAGGTTGAACTTTTACAATCGGTAAATATTCACCATCACCAGAATCAAGGGCTAAACCACTGCCTAAATTGACATCAGCGTCCACATTAGCGGAAAAGTCGAACCCAGCAGAATCACTCGCAGCTTGGCTGTTATCCATTTGCGGTGATTCCATTGGAGGTGGCGGCTCTTTAGGCGCAGGTGGTTTTTGCGGCTTACGTTCTTTTTTCTGTACTGTTTCTTCTTTTTTCAGGCGGACAAAATCCAACACATTGCCTTTGGCTGGTTCTGTCATCGCACCTTCACCGGTTTGAATAAGGGCCTGCATACCAAAAAACAGTGCAAACGTAATGGCTGCTGCTATGACTAACGCGAGTAAATAACGCATCGGTTTCTCCACTAGTTATGACTAAGCTTCTTGAGCTGCAATCGATACATCAAACACACCCGCAGCACGTGATGCATCCATCACTTTAATTAACGTATCTGTGGTGGCTTTTTTGTCAGCTTGGATCACCACACTGCCTTGTGGGTTTTCAGCTTTTAAGCGTTCAATATTGGCTTGTACAGCGCGAATATCGATTTGACGTTTGTTGATCCAAATTTCGCCTTTATCAGAAATCGCCACTAAAATGTTGGCGCGTTCTTTTTTAACTGCTGTGGCCGCCTCTGGGCGATTCACGTCAATGCCCGCTTCTTTTACAAATGATGCGGTTACAATGAAGAAAATAAGCATGATAAAGACCACGTCTAACATCGGGGTCATGTTGATTTCTTCTGCTTCTTCTTCTTGAAAAATTTGTGCAAGTGGTGCTCTCATTGTTTTTTCCTTGATTGGCCAGTAGTAAAACTGGCCTAAAAATTCTGTAAATTTAAAGTCTTAGTGGTCAAGGACCATGCTATCTTCGAGTAATTCAGCTTCACGTTTTGTTTTACGCTGCAAGTATGTAGAAGCAAACACTCCAGATAACGCACCGACCATGCCAGCCATCGTTGGGATTGTTGCTTTACTCACACCTGATGCCATCGAACGCGCACTGCCAGTCCCGGTAATGGCCATCACATCAAATACTTCTATCATGCCGGTTACGGTACCGAGTAAGCCAAGAAGTGGACATACCGCGACCATCACATTGATAAAAGCCAAATTGTGATTAAGCTTTTGCTTAGTGCGTGATATCAATGCTTGGCGTATTTGCTCTGCATTCCAGCTATTACGCTCAGTACGATTAAACCAAGTAGCTTTGATGTGCTTTTTGTATTGACGATACCCACCAAACACAAACAGCAAACGTTCAAGAATCAATAACCACATCGCGAAGATTAAGACACCGATGACCAACAACACTTGGCCACCTGTGTCGAGGAACTCACGGATCGCATTGATTGCATCAATCAATATGACCATGATTACGCTCCTTTTTCGCTTCGCTCAGCGATGATCCCTGCGCTTTGCTCTTGCAAAATCAACAGTAAGTTTTTCGAACGTGTATTTAAAATGGTGTATAAGAATACCGTTGGGATAGCGACCACTAAGCCTAATACTGTGGTAACAAGTGCTTGCGAAATACCACCCGCCATCAGCTTAGGATCACCGGTACCAAACAAAGTAATCGCTTGGAAGGTGTTGATCATGCCTGTTACTGTCCCAAGTAGACCCAATAATGGTGCGACTACTGAGATAATCTTAATAAAGGTTAAGTTACGGGTAATTTTTGGCATTTCACGTAAAATTGCTTCAGACAATTTCAATTCAAGTGTGTCGTACGCCACATGTGGGAATTGCTCTTTGACTTTCATCACACGGCCAAGAGGATTGTCTTCGCGGATAACATCTGATTTAAGCTGGCGACGCATTTTGCCACCAATAATAAACAAGGCGATAAAACGCTCGATAGAAATTAATAAACCAATTAGTCCGACAGCTAAAATCACATACCCGACCGTACCACCTTGGTGTACTTGCTCGCTGGTATCAGGCGCTTGCACTAATAAACCTAAAATCGAACCACCTGTAGGGTCAAGGGCAAAGTCTACAAAGCCTGAATCTGCGTTTTGTAGGTTAGCCGCACTTGTTAAGTAACGGGCGACCGGCTGACGTGAGAGCTCAGAAAGTGTATCTGTAAATGCATTGTACTCAAGGTATTTACCGTTTGAGATAAGGTTAAATGCCCCAACGCGAACCACGTCTTGCTTAACTTTATCACCACCACTGACAATGACATCGGTCGTGAAATGTTTCACTTTGCCTTGTTCAGTCATTTCACGTTGTAGTTCGTACCACACAGTTTCAATGTCTTCGATAGAAGCAAGTTTTGAGCTTGAACCCATTTTTTGTGCTAATTGATCCATAAACTCACCACGGCCCGGGAGTTCTGCAGAAACAATTGAGGTTGCGAATTTATTTTTTGTATCCCCTGAAACTTGTTGTAACACACCAAACAGTTCTTTCAGTGAACCCATTCGCTTTGACAATAATTCAGTTGCATTCGCTAATTCGATTTCATTTTGTTCAAATTGGCCTTCTAAACGCTGTGAATTGCTGATCATCTCATCACGACGGGCGCGGGTTTGGCTAAGAAGTGCAGCTTGCTCAGATTGACGTGCAATGAAATCAGCTTCACGTTGTTGATTTTGAGCTGATTGCTTTGCTTGGCCTGCTTCGAGGGTTTTTAATAAGCTATCAAGATCAAGCGTAGTGTCGGCCATAACCAATGAGGAGGCGCTTAAGGTAATTGTAGCCAATGTGGTTGTCAGAATTTTTTTAATAAACATGATTTATTTCCTTACTCTGCAGCTTGAACTGGCAGGGTTAACATATCTGGGGCAAGTTGCTTACGTGCAATGCGTAATGCTTTATTGATTTGGCTAATATTTGAATCAGGTAAATCTTGGAACTGCTTGGTTTCTTTGTTCCAAATACCGGCTTGTTTGCCATCACGTGTTAAATAAATCAGGTCAAGGCGTCCAACACGCAAGAAGTCGACTTCACGCTCTTTGCCAGCGACTTCTAATAAGCTAGTGTAAGCTTCGATTGTGCGCCCGTAGTCAACTTCGACTTGGTAAGCTTCTAAAACGCGGCGAAACTTTTCGCTCGAGGCAATATCAGCACGATCCATCATGCTTTTAAGTGTCGCGACGCGTTGGCTGCGTTCATCAGCGAGGAAAGGAACATCCAATGCAACAAATTGCTCAAGACCTGCAATCATACGTAACATCAAAGGGGTGATTTGACGTTCAATAATCGCAACATCGTCCATTGATTTCGCTAGGTTATCGAGTTCGGTTAATTGATTGTTTACTTGTTTTGAAAGCTGATTATTATAAATTGCTAAACCATCAATTTCTTTATTTAGGGTTTTGTACTGCTGTAAACGAGTCTGCATGGTATCGGCAATGCCATCGATTTTTTGTTGCGATGCCGAAGCTGATTGGTTGATTTTGTCACTAGAGAGTAACACTTTATTTAATTCATCAGCCTGCACAAACATGCTCGAAGCAATGGCGCTGGCTAAAAGGAGTGGCTTTACGCACTTCATAATATCTACCCTATAAATTTGCAAAAACGTTTGCGAATGTAATTTCTGATGCGGATATTAAAGGTGTTTAATTACACTGATGTTGCGTAAAAGCTACAGTTTGATTACAGATGTCATGGAACAGACATATATTTCACGTTATTTTGCACATTGAGACAAGCAAATTTGCTCATTAGGAAGTAAGCGGTTGTAATTTTTACACTTATTTTGTGTCTCTTTTGCCACTAAAAATTATAAAACATTCATGGTTTGGACATACTTTTGCCATTTTAAATCGTTAACACACCTCATATTGGCTGTTTGTCATAAAAATTTATTACGCTAAGAGTTTCTGCGCTGTTGTTTACCCACCTGTTCAAATATTGGCTACACTTGATGACAATATTGAAAAAAAGAGAAAGCAACACTATGAAAATACGCCTGTTTACCTTGGTTTTATCGAGTCTAATTTTAGCCGCTTGCTCCAAAGCTCCACCAGTACCTAGTAGCGAGTGTGATAAAGTAGTTGCTCATGCTAAAAAGGTACTCGGAGCACAAGCTCCCAGTAACAGTGAAATGACCCAGCAATGTAAAGCGGCGACAGATGAAGCCCGTGGTTGCGTTATGCAAGCTGACAAACCAATGAAAATATTAAAATGTGACTTGTAATTATCTTCATGCTTCACATGCAACAAAGCCCGCATTTGCGGGCTTTGTTTATTATAAAATCAATCTATTAGACTTTAAATTTCAGTACCATTGCTTCAAGTTGGTCAAACTGATGCTTCAATTGAGTACATTCTGACAACGTATTATTCAGGTTGCCCTGACCTTGCGAGTTTAGTTCACTAATATAGTGAATATCTTTATCTAAGGATTGAATGGTTTGGTTTTGTTCAATCGTTGCATTGGCCACAGTATGGTTAGCTTGATCAATTTGCTTAATTGATTGTCCGACCGCCTCCACTTGTACACCCGCTTGTTGCGCAGAGATAACACTGCTTTGTGAATCTTTTTGGCTTTGCGTCATAATGGCGACGGCTTCTTGTGAACCTTGTTGCAACTGGACAATTGTATTTTCAATCTCTTGTGCTGATTGCTGAGTACGCTGCGCCAATTGGCGCACTTCATCTGCGACGACCGCAAAACCTCGGCCTGCATCTCCAGCTCGTGCAGCTTCGATTGCAGCATTTAAAGCAAGTAGATTCGTTTGCTCACTGACGCCTTTGATCACTTCAAGAATTTGGCCAATATTAACTGTGTGTTTGTTAAGCGCATCAATCGATTGCTGTGCATTTTGCATTTTGCTCGATAAATCTTCGATGGCCGCGATATTTTCACCTAAGGTTTCATGACTTTGGCTCGCTTGCTGATTTGCATCTGATGCCAGTTTAGATGCATTTTCCGCACTGCCTGCAATCTCGACCGCACTGGAAGATAATTGGTTAATCGCCGTTGCGACATTATCAGTTGATTTAGTTTGCTCACTGTACATATTAAGGGTCGATTCTGTGGATTGGATCAGTGTCTCTACGGAATGCTCTAATGAAATCGTGGTATCACGCACTTGGGTAATTGAACCATGGATTTTATCTATAAACGCATTAAAGTAGCGCGATAGCTCGCCAAATTCATCATTGTTTTCAACGGTAATGCGCTGAGTTAAATCGCCTTCGCCTTCTGCTATGTCTTTAATTGCTGCGGTCACATTGGCCATAGGACGCATCAAGTAACGCAATACAAACTGCATCATTAAAACTATCGCTACAATACCCATGACCATATACAACGTGGCCATCAACCGAAATGAGTCAACCGATGAATAAGCAATGTCTTTATCAATCACTACACCTAAGTACCAATTGACATTATTGATGCCTTTTATTTTGACAAAAGAGATCAGTTTGTCGGTTCCTTCCACTGAATGTTCGACAAACTTTGTTTGCAGTGGGATGCTCTGCCCCACTAAGTCACTGAGTGACTTGTCATTAAAACGTGTTTGAGGGTGAATAAGAATTTTATTCTCATCATTGACTAAAAATGCGTAACCATATCCCAAAAAGTCGACACTATTGACGATTTCAGTGATTTTATCTAATTGAATATCCCCTCCGGCCACACCCGAAAAGCGACTTGATTTATACACAGGCACCACTGCGGAGATTATCAAAGCATTCGTCGTTGCATCAATATAGGGCGCAGTGAACGCTGTATTGCTTTGATTAGCGACTAACTGATACCAAGGGCGTTGGCGGGGATCAAAATCAGCAGGTAATTGTAGCGTTGGATCATCTAAAATAAATTGCCCTTGAGTGGTACCAACATAACTATTTTTGAATCCACCGGCACGATTAGCCTGCACCAATTGTTTAATCGTATCGTCAGTTTCTGAGCCAGGTTGGTAGGCTAAGGCGATGGATTCAACAATCTCTAATTTTGAATTCAGCCAATTGGCAATATTATTGGACACTGATTGCGAAATTTCTTGCAGTACTTTTTCGAGTTGCACCTCTGTTTGCGAGCGCATGGATAGAAAGTTGTTAATGGTAAAAAGCCCTAGCACCAGCACTAACACCAAAGAAGCGGCGAGTGTGACCTTGGTAGTAAATTTAAATTGTTGAAACATAAGCACCCTGATTTAAAACATTATTATTATGATTGAACCGATTTAATCCTATCTAAGTATTGAGGAAGGTCAATCTATATGGGAAATAAGCATTGATAAATCGTTTTCTCTATCATAATTGTCGGTAGATGTATAAAAATCTTTAGTTTTTTAATCATTTATACACCATAACAGCAATCAGTATTTGCACTGACTCACAAATCAATACTATTATCTTATCGATAAAAATAACTTGTTGGACTCGATTGGCGTATTTAATTCTAATGCGCAAAAATATACTGCTAAAATAGCAATAAATCACGCGTCTAACGCCGATATAATTAAGGATTGAAATGAATAAAACCACTGCGATTGAACAAGTTCGCGCAAGCTACAATGTACGCCATTGGAGTCAAGGTTATTACGGTATTAATGATCAAGGTGAAGTGTATGTTGCACCCAATGCAGCACAACCTGATCAAACGGTGTCGTTGGCCTCTATTGCTGAACAAATTCAACAGCAAGGGTTATCACTGCCAGCATTGGTAAGATTTCCACAAATTCTCCATAACCGTGTACATAATTTATGTGCTGCCTTTAATGAAGCAATTGCTGCTTATAATTACCCTGAAAAATACTTATTGGTATACCCAATCAAAGTTAATCAACAACGTGAAGTCGTTGAAGAAATTTTAGCTAGCCAAGCCAATCAAGAAGTGAAGCAATTAGGCTTAGAAGCAGGCAGTAAAGGTGAATTATTAGCCGTCTTAGCGATGGCACAAAAAGCCAGCTCTGTGATTGTGTGTAATGGCTATAAAGACAGTGAATATATTCGTTTAGCGTTGATCGGTGAAAAACTCGGTCATAAAGTTAACATTGTATTAGAAAAGCTTTCTGAGCTTGATATGGTGTTAGCTGAAGCGAAAAAATTGAATGTATCACCTCGTCTTGGCCTACGTGTACGTTTAGCGTCACAAGGCAAAGGCAAATGGCAAGCAAGTGGTGGTGAAAAGTCTAAATTTGGTCTGTCTGCATCACAAGTATTAAGCGTCTTGAATAAACTCAAAGCGCTAGGGATGACTGACACTTTGCAACTTGTGCATTTCCACTTAGGTTCACAGATGGCCAATATCCGTGACGTGCGCACAGGTGTAAGTGAAGCAGCCCGTTTTTATTGTGAATTACGCCGTTTGGGCGCGCAATTAGTCTGTATGGATGTCGGCGGTGGTTTGGCCATTGATTATGATGGTACGCGCAGTCAATCAAGCAACTCAATGAACTATTCACTTGCAGAGTACGCTAACAATATCGTCTACACCATTGGCGACATTTGTAAGCAGTACGAACAACCTATGCCGATGATTATTTCAGAGTCTGGTCGTGCGTTAACTGCTCATCACGCGGTGTTGATTTCAAATGTGATTGGCACTGAGTCCTATAAAGCAGAAGACATTACAGAACCAAGTAGTGATGCGCCAATTTTACTTAAAAACATGTGGCACTCATGGGTACAATTAAATAATCGCATTGATGATCGTGCTTTAATTGAGATTTTCCACGATTGTTTAAGCGACCTTGCAGAAGTCCACAGCCAATTTGGTATGGGCTTATTGGGTCTTGAACAACGTGCATGGGCTGAACAAGTCAGCTTACGTGTCAGTTATGAACTGAGCCAACTCATGGATAGCAAAAACCGTTTTCATCGCCCCATTATTGATGAATTGAATGAGAAACTAGCCGATAAGTTTTTTGTAAACTTCTCGTTGTTCCAATCGTTACCAGACGCATGGGGCATTGACCAGGTGTTTCCTGTGTTGCCGTTATCAGGATTAACTGAAGTGCCAAAACGTCGTGCCGTTTTGTTGGATATTACTTGTGATTCCGATGGTACAGTTGATCAATATGTTGATGGACAAGGAATAGAAACCACTTTACCTGTACCAGAATGGTCGCCAGAATCCCCATATTTATTGGGCTTTTTCTTAGTCGGTGCTTATCAAGAAATCTTAGGTGATATGCACAACTTATTTGGTGATACACACAGCACAGTTATTAACATGGATGAAAACGGCCAAGCCCATATCAGCGAAATCAACGAAGGCGACACTGTTGAAGATATGCTGCGTTATGTTCACTTAGACCCAGATTCATTCCGCGCGGCGTATGCCGAATTGGCCGAAAGTAAATTGCCAGAAGATGAGCGTGAATCAGTTTTAGCTGAATTAGATTTAGGCCTAAAAGGCTACACATACTTAGAAGATATTTAACGCTTAGGAGCGGATGATTAAATGAGCCAACTGTTTCAACGTGAAGAAACGTCGTTATTCAGTAACCCTATGACTTTTTTGCGTCAGCCATTAGTGCAAAACCCACTCAATGCTGATGCCGATATTGTCGTGTTAGGATTACCGTTTGATATGGCCACATCAGGTCGCTCTGGTGCCCGTATGGGCCCAGATGCGATCAGAAGAGCGTCGGTTAATTTGGCGTGGGAAGGTAAACGTTTTCCATGGCCGTTTTCGCTCACGGAGCATTGTAAAATCATTGATGCGGGCGACTTAATCTATGCCCCAGGTGACTGTGAAGGATTTACCGAACTGGTTGAACAAGCGGCGACTGCTCTGCTTGACCAAGGTAAAACGATGCTTAGTTTAGGTGGGGATCACTTTGTTACCTTACCTTTACTGCGTGCACATGCTAAGAAGTTTGGAAAAATGGCGTTGATCCATTTTGATGCGCACACAGATACTTACAGCAACGGCAGCCGTTATGATCACGGTACCATGTTCTATCATGCTCCAAATGAAGGGATCATTGATAAGCACCATTCAGTGCAAATTGGTATTCGTACTGATTACACTGAACAAGAACATGGCTTCAATGTGATCAACGCCATGCAAGCGAATGATTTAACACCTGAACAAATTGTTGCACAAATCAAACAAACTATTGGTGATTTACCTGTGTATCTCACTTTTGATATTGATTGTTTAGATCCTGCGTTTGCTCCAGGTACAGGCACGCCAGTATGTGGTGGATTAACAACTGATAAAGTATTGAAAGTGCTTAGGTTATTAACTGACATCAATATTGTCGGCATGGATGTTGTTGAAGTTGCACCGGCTTATGATCATGCAGAGTTAACGGCACTAGCAGGTGCATCAATTGCATTAGAATTAATGCATTTGTGGGCTTTGCAGAATAAAGATATCAAATAACGCAATCCAACAAGCAAAGATGTATTGTTGAATACTATAAAAAAACCGCCGCTTGGCGGTTTTTTTTATAAAATGTGTTGCTGATATTGCTGCCAACTACTGTTTAAGATCAGTTTATTCGAATCCGCGAATGTTTGCCAAGACCACTTAATATTATCGTGTGGATTTAGTTGCTCATTAATGACTGGCAATGAAATATGCGGGTGTTGTTTAATTAACCAGTCGAAATAAAATGCCGTTGTTTTATAACCAGCATCATAATGACCGCCTGCTTTACGATGACTGACATCAATATATCCCGCTTGCATCCTAACGACGTCTGCAATGCCTTCAATGACCGGGCCAATCTCGGCGTAATTATGATCATCAAGTTGATAAGCATGCGCTATTTCATGATATAAAATGCCAACTATCTCATCGACTAGTGCTGCTTGATGATGAGATTTCTCAAATTTTGCAAGATAACCACGACTGATTTTAATCGTAGCCCCATTAAAATCTCCCTCTTTGAACGCGACACCCTCAAACTCACTTAGAATAATCCCTAAGCTTGGAAGTTGAGGGGCTGACTCAACTTTATCATAGAGCAATCGGGCCACATTAAAACTTATCTGTTTAATCAACGGCACAGTCAATGATTGCCAGATAGGATGATTGGCTTCTGTCTGATTTTTAATTTCCACATTAGGTAACTGATACCCTATCCAGCCAATATCAGATTGAAATGAGAGCGGTTTTAGCGTGATCTGCTCGCTATGACTCGCAGTTGATGTCATTAAAGCTGTAGCAAGAACAGTCAATTTTAAACACGCCAGTGACTTAATTGTTACTCTCATAATAGTGTACTCAGAGAAGGTGGACGGTTGCTAGGGGCATGACCCCATGCTTTATTTGGCTTATCACTCATCACAAAAGTCAGTTGCCCGCCGGCCATTATTTGTTGATGTGTGATAAAACTTTGCGTTAACGGCTTACCGTTCAGTGTCGCCGTTTGAATGTATTGGTGCGTATTACTTAAGTTTTTCGCTTCGACAGTAAAAACCTGTTTGTTGGGCAGCTTAAGTGAAATTTTTGGCAATTGCGGTGCACCAATGGCATAACTTAAATCACCTGGTGCCACAGGATAAAAACCCATTGCCGAGAAAATATACCAAGCAGACATCTGCCCGACATCATCATTACCGGCTAATCCATCTGGCTTATCAGATGACAAGGTATCCATAATTTGTCGGATGCGCTCTTGAGTTCGCCATGGTTTTCCTGCGTAGTTATACAAATACGCTATATGATGACTTGGTTCATTGCCATGTGCATAGTTGCCAATTAAACCGGCGATATCTTCATGCTCTTTAATCATTTCATCAGATAAATGCGTGTCAAATAATGCATCTAAGCGCTGTTCGAATTTAGTGTCACCACCGATTAAATCAATCAAACCTTGTACATCATGTGGTACATAAAATGTGTATTGATTAGCGTTTCCTTCGGTAAATGGCCCCATATATTTCGCCTCTTCTGGGTTAAATTCTGGATCCCATTGGCCTTTACTATCGCGCCCTCGCATATATCCTGTTTGCTTATCAAAGACATTTTTATATGACAACGCACGTTGGTAGTACACGTTGGCATCATTAGGTTTACCCATCGCTTCTAAGAGTCGTGCAATTGTAAAATCGTCGTATGCATATTCAAGCGTGATAGAAACTGACTCAGGCAACACATCCATTGGCACATAACCAAACTGTTTATATTCTGCTGTTGCATCATAAATCGGGCTATTGGCGGTGGCTAATACGGCTTCCAGTGCCAATTCAGTATTAAAATTACGGATCCCTTTTAAATAAGCATCTGCAATCACCGACACAGCATGATAACCAATCATGGTCCAAGTCTCGTGGCCATGAAATGACCAAATCGGCAGCATGTCATCATAACTTTGCTGATAATGGTCGAGCATAGATTGCACCATATCACCCACTCGCTGCGGATCGACATAAGTGAGCAATGGATGCAATGCGCGATAGGTATCCCACAATGAAAACAAAGTATAGTGAGTATGATCTTTGCCTTGATGGATTTCTCCATCCACACCACGATATTGGCCATTAACATCTTGATAAATTGAGGGCGCTTGCAGTGCATGATAGAGCGAGGTATAAAACTGGCGTTTTTGAGCTTCGCTGCCTTGCGCTTCAAATTTACTTAAATAGTGATGCCATTTTTGCGCTGCGTTATCCCGTACGGCTGTAAAATTCCAATCTGGAATTTCTGTTTGTAAGTTTTCAAGTGCATTTGATTTACTGACCGCAGATAAACCGACTTTGATTTTAATTGGTTGTTTAGTCGGGTTATTAAAGCTGGCGACAAACTTAATCGCTTTACCCGCAGCTTCTTTAACTTGTTTGTTTTCGATTGTTGAGTGTTTTTCTTTACCTAAACAATCCATACAACGATACCGGTTATCATCAAGATTAATAAACTGGTAGTTATCAATCGGCTGAGAGAACTCAATCGCAAAATACATCTGTCGATTGTTTGCCCAGCCATTGGTTGCTCGGTAGGCAACTAAAGTACGATTGTTAATTTTACGGATGTCACTCCAAATAACTTTATTTTTGAAGTTGTAAATGGCGCTGGTCAAATCAAGCATAATATGAGCTTGTTGTCCTTTACTGAAGGTGTATTGGTGCATACCCGCTCGCTCCGAGGTCGTAAGCTCTGCTTTAATACCACTATCGAGTAGTTCAACGCCATAATAGCCGGGGCTCGCCCATTCTTGATCATGAGAAAATCGTGAGCGATAGCCTGCATCTGGGTTATCTGCTGAACCAGGCTCAATCTGAACAGTATCAATCATCGGCATGATCAATAAGTCACCTAAGTCTGAATGCCCTGTGCCACTAAAGTGAGTATGTGAAAAACCAACAATGGTATGATCATCATAATGGTATCCTGCGCAGCGCTTATAAATTTCGGGTTGAGGATCCACACCCCGCATGACGGTATCTGTATCGGGACTCAACTGCATCATACCAAATGGTACAACTGCACCCGGAAACGTATGGCCATCTCCGCCTGTGCCAATGAAAGGATCAACCCATTGATTATTTGTGTTAGCTATCAGTGAGGACGAAAAGAAAATCGTGCCAATTGCTGCTGGTATTAAAACATGTGTTATTTTCATTTTAATTATTTAGACCGTTCCAATTTATTTAATAGTAACGTGTTTATGAATACGTATTCAATACGTAAAGTAAAAAAAGGGAACTGGAATGGGGTAACTTGGATGTAATTTGTTTTTTTTCAGTGGGTTAAATAAAAAAGAGTGCAAAGGCACTCTTTTTTATGCAAATTAATTTAACAAAATCCGACTTATTTTGTTGCTTGCCATGTCTGTTGTAACTTAGTCACATTAAACGCAAACCATAAAATGAACACATAACAGACAGCTGGGATCAAAAAGCTTATCTGGATATTGGCAGCATCAGCAACAAACCCTTGAATTAATGGAACAATGGCGCCACCTACAATTGCTAAACATAACCAGCCCGATCCTTTACTCGTTTGTGAATCTAAGCCTTCAATTGACAAGGTAAAAATTGTTGGAAACATAATTGAATTAAATAAGCCTATCGCAAGTACCGAATACATAGCAAGATTGCCGCTGGTGTTCACCGTTAGAAGTAATAAGCCAATCACCATCGCACTATTAAAGACTAATACTTTCCATGGCTTAACTGTTTGCATCAGGTAAGCACCAACAAAGCGACCAATCATCGCCCCGCCCCAATAGTAGCTAATTAACTTCGCGGCGGCGTGCTCTTCTAAGCCTGCAATACTTGGATCTGCAAAATAGTTTACTAAGAAACTACCGATGGACACTTCTGCACCTACGTAACAGAAAATACCAATGACACCCATTAATAAATGTTTGGCTTCACGCAAAGGTCGCTCTGCGACAACGTCAGTCTCATCGCCATGATGTTCATGTAGCTCAGGTAATTTTAAAAAAGCAAACACAATAGCAATCGTCAGTAACGCGCCAGCAATCATCAAATAAGGCACTTTAACCGAATCAGCTTGTGCTGCTTCGTTAATTAACGCACCTGTGCCACCAAAAAATAAAGCCGCCCCAACTATCGGGCCAATCGTCGTCCCTAATGAATTTAACGCTTGTGCTAAATTTAAACGACTTGAAGCGGTTTCGACTGGGCCAAGTGCTGCAACATAAGGGTTAGCAGAGACTTGTAAAATGGTGATACCACCAGCAAGAATAAATAAAGCCGCTAAAAACAGGCTGTATTGATGCACAGCTGCTGCGGGGTAAAACAAACAACAACCAAGTGCTGCGACCGTCAAACCAATAATCACTCCTTTACGATAGCCAACTTTACGAACCAACATGCCTGCTGGTAACGAGACAATAAAGTAAGCACCAAAGAAACAAAATTGGATCAACATCGCTTCGGTATAACTTAAATCAAAAACGGCTTTTAAACGAGGAATTAACACGTCATTTAAAACAGTTATAAATCCCCATAAAAAAAACAAAGTGGTCATTGCTGTTAGTGGTAACAGGTAATTTTTATTATTTTGAGTCTCGCCAGTTGAGAAAGACTGGTTTAAATTCACTTCACTCACATTTAACTCTCCATTAACGTAGTGACTTGATTGTACACAGCAAGGATTTAAAATCACAATAATTTTATTGGAGCGTTCCAATTAAAAGGTAAAGTAGGTATAGTTCGCCCAATTAGATGTTAATAGGGCTACTCATGCCAGACTTTCAATCCATTAAATTTTTACGCCAACATATCCAAGCAACGATGGCATTTTATGACCCTCGTAGCCTTGATCAACAAGGTGGCTTTTATCATTTTTATAAAGATGATGGCACTGTTTACAATGCACGCACCCGGCATTTAGTGTCGAGTACTCGCTTTGTGTTTAACAATGCGATGGCCTATCGCGAATTTAATCAAGATAGTTATCAATCCCGAGTTAGCCATGGCTTGAGTTACCTCAACCAGCACCACCGCCAAGCAAATGGCGGCTATGCTTGGCTACTTGAAGACAACCGTGTCACTGATGGCACAAACCATTGTTATGGCTTAGCATTTGTATTGTTAGCCAATGCCGTTGCCATTCAAGCGGGCGTTAATGATGCTATCAATGAGTTAACTGCCACTTGGGACTTACTTGAGCATCATTACTGGCAGCCAAGTCATGGTTTGTATTTAGATGAAATCAGTGATGATTTTTGTCAAACAAGTCCGTACCGTGGCCAAAATGCCAATATGCATTTATGCGAGGCGCTAATAACCTGTTATGAAGCAACAGACAATGCTGAGTATCTTGAACGAGCATTGTTACTTGCACACAACATCACTGTGCGACAAGCTCACTTAGCGGGTGGTTTAATCTGGGAGCATTATGATCAGCATTGGCAAGTTGACTGGATGTACAATATCGATAATCCGAAACATTTATTTCGCCCGTGGGGATTTCAACCAGGGCATTTAACTGAATGGGCTAAATTGTTACTCATTTTAAACCGTCATCGTCCTGCTCCTTGGTTAATCGAACGCGCTGAAGCATTATTTTTAGCTGCTCTCGATAATGCATGGGATCATGAACATGGTGGGATTTATTATGGTTTTGCCCCTGACAAATCAATTTGCGATGACGATAAATATTTTTGGGTGCAAGCTGAATCATTCGCAGCTGCGGCATTACTGGCCATTGAAACAGGCAAAGATATTTATTGGCAATGGTATGAGAAAATTTGGCAGTACGCTTGGGAGCATATGATTGATCACTGCCATGGTGGTTGGTACCGGATTTTAACCCGAGATAATCGTGCATATAGCGATGAAAAAAGTCCCGCTGGTAAAACAGATTATCATACAATGGGCGCCTGTTATGAAGTGATCCGTGCACTGAGATTAAAGGAGGCATGTTGATGAGTGTGATTTGTTTTGGTGAAGTGCTGGTTGATTTTTTATCTGATGGACAAACACCTGAATCATTTACTAAGTATGCAGGTGGTGCACCCGCCAATGTTGCTGTTGGGATCAGTAAACTCGGTGGAAAAAGTTCATTTTGCGGTATGTTAGGGAATGACATGTTTGGTGATTTTTTACATCAAGAGCTCAGAGACTTCGGAGTGAATGTCGATTATTGCGTCGCGACATCAGTGGCAAAAACAGCCCTTGCATTTGTATCACTTGATGAGCAAGGCGAACGGTCATTTAGTTTTTATCGCCCCCCAGCTGCCGATCTGCTGTTTAAAGCCGAACAATTCGATCAGCAGATGTTTGCCTCTCATGGCTACTTTCATTTTTGTAGTAACAGCCTAACAGAAAAAAGCATTCATCAGGCAACCATGGCTGGAGTTGAACTCGCCAAACAGCATGGTCTGATCATTAGTTTCGACATGAACTTAAGATTAAATTTATGGCCTCATCAACGCTATACCGCTGAACGTATCTGGCAGTGCCTATCGCAGTCTCACATTGTTAAACTCGCCAAAGAAGAATTAACTTTCTTATCGAAAAATAGTCATAAAAGTATTTCGGATGAGCAAACAATTACACGTTGTTTAGGCTTAGGTGTTAAACACCTGATCATTACCGATGGTGATCGACCCATCACCATTCATAGCCAAGATCAAATCTCTCAAATTAATGTTTCCCCTGTTGCTGCGTGTGATACCACCGCAGCCGGTGACTCCTTTATGGCGGGTGTTTTGTATTACTTAGATAAACAGGCAATTGATCACACACAGTTAAATACAACTGAGATTATTAATGCCGCAGAGTTCGGTGCAAAATGTGCAGCAGTCACTGTGACGCGCTATGGCTCATTTTCGGCGCTCCCTTCAACAAACGATCTCTAACCTCTATTTGTCATAGCCTATTGAATGTAGGCTTTTTTCATACTCAGATCTGGTGTTTGACAGCAGTTTGGGGTTTACTAAGGGTGTATTGGTTTAAACGGATTTAAATTAGCCAATTGCTAAGTCTTCAAGGAACCAAGTCCGCGTTTAAGAGCCGCGCGTTATCGCATCCCACTTTTAGTCAGTAGGTAATAAATGAAACAATATGACTATGCCAAGCAGGCATTACAATTAATTGATCTCACTAGTTTAAATGATTCAGATACTGAACAAAATATTATTGAATTATGCCACCAAGCACACACCAACGGGCTTCACGTTGCAGCGTTATGTGTTTACCCTCAGTTTATTTCATTAGCGAAAACCACCTTAGCGCAACTCGCTTTATCTCAGGTATTGATTGCGACTGTGGTCAATTTTCCAAGCGGCAATGATCCGTTAGACATGGTGATCGCTCAAACCAAACAGGCTCTTGATAATGGCGCGGATGAAATAGATTGTGTTATGCCCTATCAGGCACTGATGAATGGGGATGAGGAAAAAGTGCTCACGCTGATCCAAGCGGTGAAAAACGAGTGTGGTCAACGTACACTCAAAGTGATTATAGAATCTGGCCTGTTAGCCGATGAGACACTCATTAAACGAGCCAGTGAACTCGCCATTGAGGCTGGTGCGGATTTTATCAAAACAAGTACAGGTAAAGTGCCTATCAATGCAACGCTTTTGGCTGCCTCTGTCATGCTCAATGTGATTAAACAAAGTAATCAATCTGTTGGCTTCAAAGCCGCTGGAGGAGTTAAAACACTCGAACAAGCATGCGAGTATCTCAACTTAGCAACTGAAATTATGGGCCCGCAATGGATAAACCCTGAACATTTTAGATTTGGAGCTTCGGGATTACTGCACAATTTACAACTTGTTTTAACTGAGCGTGCCCCTGAAATCACCCAGACACCTGCAGGCGATTACTAATTAACGCCTGTCTTAACGTCTCAACGTAAAAGACCACTATTAAGTGGTCTTATTTGCTTACTTTTGTAATGTCACTGAGCACAATTTTGTTATTTGCATCGCGACTTTGCCGGATTAAATCATCACCATCAACAATGTCATCAGACTTGGCAAGGCGATCATACAAAAGGACATTCACCGTTGCCGCCAAATTCATACACCCTTTTGTAGGGATATAAACAACGTCATCACACCAAGCAAGTACGTCTTTACTTAGCGAGCCATCTTCTGGCCCAAAAATATAAAATGCTTCGTCAGGATGAGTAAATTGAGGTAAAGAAGTCGCACCTTCTATTAATTCCACCGCTACCACTTTACAGCTTGGGGTTAGAGCAAGCTTTAAATCCTCAACTCCCACTAACGGAATTGCATCGGTAATATTTTTTGTATCGGTATGAAATTTTCGCGCCCTATCAAAGCGAGTGCCAGTGTAATAAACTTCATTAACACCGTAACAACCCGCTGCGCGCATCACCGCGCCAACATTGGTCGGGCTTTTTGGATTGATCAATCCGATTGAAACATGTTTATCTGTGACCATGCTTGTTAATCCTTATCAAAGGTCGGCCAAGTGGCAATGTAATCCTGAAAATTATCCAGGTTCACTTCGTTATCTTTCACCACTTTGTCTTTGACGCTGATCCCTGCATCATGCATCGCTGTTTTGTCACCATTATGATTAAGCGGATGCCAACTTGCTAAACCTCGGCCTTCATGCAAACGACGATAGCTACAACTCTGAGGCATAAAAAATATGTCTTTTAAATTATCTTTGGTGAGTTTGACACAACTAGGGACAAGGCGTTGCCTATTTTCATAATTCGTACAGCTACATGCCGAAGAATCAAGGTATTGACATGCAATATTGGTAAAGATGATTTCTTCACCATCACGTAAGGTATCGGTAGGCGCAAATTCATCCTCTTCATCCTCGCTGTCGATAAACGAATTGAGGCAGCATTTGCCACAACCATCGCAAATGGCTTCCCATTCTTGTTGTGTCATTTCTGACAAACGTTTCTGTTGCCAGAAATTATCTTGTAACATACTGCTTAAACCTAATCGCCCCGATAAGGCGGGCATTTTAGCCCAAAGCCTTATACGGCGCAAAAATGATTGTCAGGATATGAATTAAATCTTTGGATAACCGATTTGATCGGATAAAAAACCCACAGAAGTCGCAAAATAATACGAACGATTCCAATGCATTAATGCTTTATAATTATCATACGCTAAATACATTCGACCATTCATATCATCAGGCATAACCAATGCAGCGGTAACGGACACATTGGGTAAATCAGTGCCATCGACTCGTCGCACACCTAAGGCTTGCCATTGGCTTAAGTCGCGCTCTGACACTTTCCATTCAGTTAACCACTCTTTACGTGAGCGTGTGCCACGTTTTAGCACGTATTGGTTAGCAAAAGACTCCGGTAGCTGTACTTGCCTTCCCCAGGTCAGTGAATCATTCCATCCTGCTTGTTTTAGATAATTCGCAATCGATGCAAATGCATCTAACTGATTCTGCCAAATATCTTTTTTCCCGTCTTTATCATAATCAACAGCGTAAGCCATGAACGATGTCGGCATAAACTGGGTTTGCCCCATAGCCCCAGCCCATGAACCTTTAAAGTTTTCAATATCAATATGACCCTGCTTGAGGATATCTAACGCAGCCCAGAGTTGATTTTTGTACATGGTCTCACGACGGCCATCAAAAGCTAACGTCACCAAGGATGAGATAACAGGAAAAGACCCCTGTATTTTGCCAAAATTACTCTCAAGCCCCCACAAAGCGACAATAAAGCGAGCTTGAACTCCAAACTCTTTGGCTATTTTTTCAAGATCTGTCTTATTTTCTGCGTATAATTTACGAGCTCGGTCAACTTTCCATTTCGGGACACGTTTTGGTAAATAAGTTTCCAGTGTTTCTTTTACTTCGGGCTGGTTTTTATCCGCTTTCAGTACTTTCTTTTTAAACTTAACGGTCGCGAAAGCTTGATCAATTAAAGCTTGGTCATATCCTTTTTCTAACGCTTGTGCTTTTAATTCAACAACATATTGATTAAATTTTTCTTGTTGTTCATCTGCGTTAACTGCACTTGTCAAACATAAACCTGCAGCACTAAAGACTAAGAACGCAATTTTTTTTATCACTGGTTGTTTGCTCCATTTTCTTTTCTAAGTTGGTCTAGCAGATTGTCAGTTGGCGGCGGGATTTGCAAGTAAAACCCTTTATCTGCTAATTGTTCACGCACTTTTTCGACATCAGCCACACCGAGCGCTTTTCGATCGCGAATATTGATGATCATGACTAAGATGGGTTTGCCAAATGTAGCTATTAATGCCTCAGGGACCTTCGAAAAATCATCTTTTCTTTCTACATACAGATAAGTGTCAATTTTTTTGCTACTTTTATAGACTGCCGTTAACATTCTATGCCTTTTTCGTCTTGCTTATAGGTGGTCGACACTATACCATGGAAGAATTAAAAAGTGAGAGAATTTGCGGCCGACGCGAGCGTTATATAACGATTTAATAATAAAGGTACGCAGATCATTAGAGCCCCTATGTCAGAACAAATATTCGAATTAAAAGGCAATTTATTTACCCTATCGGTATTACATTTGTATCAAAACGATAGCGCCTTACTTGCCAAACAATTAGATGAAAAAATTTCACAAGCACCAAAATTCTTTTATGGCGCACCCATCGTCATTAACTTGCAATCAGTCCAAGAGCAAACTCTCGATTTTACTGCACTTAAACAAATTTTATTGGATTTAAGACTCAACCCCGTTGGTGTCTGTAATGGCAGTGAGCAACAAAATGTCCACGCCAAAGAGGCCATGTTATCAGTGCTCAATTACGCACAAGATAACAAACCAGCAGCGCCGGTGACTTCATCCAATGCAATCGTCGAAAAAGAAGTGTACTTACCACCACAAGTGATTCAAGGCACAGTGCGCTCGGGTCAACAAGTGTATGCAAAAAACCGCGATTTAATCGTTCAAGGCTCAGTGAGTCATGGAGCTGAAGTCATCGCAGATGGCAATGTTCACATTTACGGCACGCTCAGAGGGCGTGCTATAGCTGGCGCGCAAGGATACCGTGACGCACAAATATTCTGTCAAAAATTAGAGGCAGAGCTTGTTTCAGTCAATGGAAATTACTGGTTAAGTGAATCACTCCAAGGTGCTCACTGGGGTTTACCAGCCTGTGTGCAATTAAAACAAGAAACTTTAGAAATTACCGCATTGGTTAAAGGATAACACTCATGGCAAAAGTTATTGTCGTTACTTCAGGTAAAGGTGGTGTAGGCAAAACTACATCAAGTGCAGCAATTGGCACTGGCCTAGCTTTAAAAGGGTATAAAACCGTTATTATCGATTTCGATATTGGTTTACGAAATCTAGACTTAATAATGGGCTGTGAGCGTCGTGTCGTTTATGACTTTGTCAATGTCATTAACGGTGAAGCAAACCTTAATCAAGCTTTAATCAAAGATAAACGTGTTGAAAAATTATTTTTACTTCCCGCTTCACAAACCCGTGATAAAGATGCGCTAACCAAAGATGGCGTTGAAAAAGTACTAAATGAGTTAAAAGAAACCTTCGATTTTATCGTTTGTGACTCACCAGCGGGTATTGAAGCAGGCGCGATGATGGCGCTTTATTTTGCCGATGAAGCGATTGTAACCACAAACCCTGAAGTGTCTTCGGTACGCGATTCAGACCGAATTTTAGGTATTTTACAGAGTAAATCAAAACGTGCCGAAGAAGGCCGAGAGCCAATAAAAGAACATTTATTATTAACACGTTATAATCCAGAACGGGTTGAACGTGGTGAAATGCTCTCTGTCGAAGATGTGCAAGAAATCTTAGCGATTGATTTGCTGGGTGTCATTCCAGAATCTCAAGCGGTACTCAATGCATCAAACTCAGGTCAGCCTGTGATACTCGATGGTCAATCTGATGCTGGTCAAGCATACCAAGATGCCATTGAACGTCTACTGGGTGAAGTGATTGACTTTCGCTTCCTAAGTGTTGAGAAAAAAGGTATTTTCAAACGGATTTTCGGAGGATAGCGTGGCATTATTAGATTATTTTCGCTCACCTAAAAAAGCAACGGCATCCGTTGCAAAAGAGCGCTTACAAATCATCGTAGCACATGAGCGTTCGCAACGAGGGACACCTGATTATTTGCCGCAGCTTAAGCAAGATATTCTTGATGTGATCCGTAAGTATGTCTCAATCAGCTCTGATCAAGTTCAAGTTCAATTTGAGCAAAACGAAGATGATTTGTCAGTATTAGAGCTTAACGTCACGTTGCCTGACGAACGTAAATAACCAATTATTGATAAAAAAGGGGTTGCGTAAAGCAACCCTTTTTTATTTGTCCCAATCAGCTAAACAATCCCCTAAAATCTGTTTACGCCAGCCAGTCATTAAATCCGGCATTAACGCTGTTTGTTTATCAGCTTCAGATAATTTCCAATGCCAAGACAAAAATTGATTGATTTGTTTTTTACTCGCAATCACATCCAAAGGAATGTTTGAACTATCAGCTACTTTTGCAAGCTTGTGCTTAATCAGTTTTGCAAAACGTTTATATTGTGGAAAATCGATAAGTCGTTTTATTTTTTCTGGGTAGTCCGCAGCAGGTACAGCTGACCCTCTGCTGACACAGGCAATAATTTCTTTCCCTGACTTATTGACTTCCATCGCTTCAATATCGGGTACATTACGTAATTGTGTTAATGATTGAGGGTTGCGCTTGGCTATCTCAAACATAGTATGTTCTTTTAAAATAAAGCCCAGCGCCAAGTTCTTCGTGCGTGCTTTTTCTCTGCGCCACATGGCAAGTTCCCTTAAGATAGCTAATTCTGAAGGGGCTAATTGCCAAGCATTTTTGATATCTTGATATAAGATTTGGTCAGGTGTTTGGTACGCGCGTTTACATACCAGCAATTCACTTTCACCGAGTACGACATCCAACAAATCTCGTGCGAGTATTTGCTGATAAATGAGCTCAAAACACGGCATCAAATAAAATACATCCCCTGCCGCATACTCAAGTTGTTTAGGAGTAAGTGGCCGTTGTAGCCAGTTTGTACGCGACTCACTTTTGTCTATTTCTAAACTAAGCAACTTTTCGACCATCGACGCAAACCCCACACAATTGGGCTCACCGAGTAGTGATAGTGCAAACTGAGTATCAAACATCGGACTGGGTACACATTGGCCATGTTTAATGCACACTTCAACATCTTCTGAAGGAGAGTGGAACACTTTTAGAATTGACTGTTCAGTCATCAGTTGCCAAAACTGGCTTAAGTCTAATTCACAACACGGATCAATCAGTGCCAGATGTTCACCATCAAACACTTGGATCAGGGCAATTTCTGGATAAAGCGTACGACGGCGCATGAATTCGGTATCAATTGCAAGAATCGGTTTTTTGGAAATGAGCTCGAGATACTGATCGAGTTGAGACTGTTCTGTGATGATTTGATATTGCAACGGTTCGCCCTTTTATGAAAAAGCCGGCATACGCCGGCTTTTCTTAACTTGCTTCTTTTAAGGCACGCCTTAAAATTTTACCGACATTCGTTTTAGGGAGTTCATCCCTAAATTCAACAAATTTCGGAACTTTGTAGTTAGTTAGATTTTTTCGACAATGGGCTATTATATCTTTTTCTGTTAAAGATTGGTCTTTTTTAACAACAAAAATCTTAACTTGCTCACCACTTATCTCATGAGGCACGCCCACAGCAGCAACTTCAAGGATCCCTTGATTCATCATGCAGACTTCTTCGATTTCATTTGGAAACACATTAAAGCCAGACACTATGATCATGTCTTTCTTACGGTCAACAATAAAGAAAAAACCTTCATCATCGTAAGTAGCAATGTCCCCTGTTGCAAACCAGCCGTCTTTTAAGCATTCAGCAGTGGCTTCAGGTCGTTTATAATACCCTTGCATCACTTGTGGACCTTTCACCCACAACTCGCCTGCTTCACCTTTAGCGACTTCTTGGCCATCTTCGCCCATGATTCTAATATCAGTGCTCGGTGCAGGTAAGCCAATCGAGCCATTATAGGCTTGCAAGTCGTAAGGGCTAATTGTAACCAGTGGCGCACACTCAGTTAAACCATAACCTTCAACAAGACGGCTCTTAGTAACTGTTTGCCATCGTTCTGCAACGGGGCGTTGTACTGCCATACCACCGCCTAACGATAATTTAAGGTTTGAAAAATCCAATTGTTCAAAGCCTGGCGTGTTCAATAAACCATTAAATAACGTGTTCACACCTGTAATGGCTGTAAATTTGTTATTTTTAAGTTCTTTAACAAATCCTGGCATATCACGCGGGTTAGTTATCAGTAAATTAAGCCCACCATATTTCATAAAGGTGAGGCAATTAGCTGTTAGAGCGAAAATATGGTAAAGCGGCAGTGCTGTGACAACCACTTCTTGACCTCGGTCGAGTACCTTATCAAGACAACCTGAAACTTGTTCTAAATTCGCAACCATGTTGCCATGGCTTAACATTGCACCTTTTGATACACCCGTTGTCCCACCTGTGTATTGTAAAAATGCGAGATCTTCGTGATGTAAATCTGGGCGTTGATATTTCCCTTCATCTGCATCAGCCATTAACTGATTAAACGCGATTGGCTTAGGTAATTTAAAAGGCGGCACCATTTTTTTGATGTGCTTCACCACAAAATTAACTAAATGTTTTTTAAACCCACCACACATATCACCAATTTCACTGAGCACGATATGCTTAACTTGTGTCTCAGCCAGCACTTCTTCTAAGGTGTGGGCAAAGTTCGCTAAAATCACGATAGCTTGGCTATCTGAGTCATTCAGTTGATGTGCTAATTCACGTGCAGTGTAGAGTGGATTAACATTCACTACCGTACACCCGGCACGAAGCGTGCCTAAAATAGCAATCGGAGTTTGCAATAAATTTGGCATCATAACAGCCACTTTATCGCCTTTTTTCAAGCCAAGATCATTTTGTAAATACGAAGCAAATTTCTTTGTCGCCAGATCTAATTCTTGGTAAGACATTTTTTTGCCCATGTTTGCAAATGCAGGTAACTGAGCATAGTCTGCGAAACTTATTTCAAATAGGTCTAGCAGGGAGTTGTAGTGTCTTGGATCTATTTGTTCAGGCATGCCCTCGGGATACCTTTTAAACCAGATTTTATCCACCGTTAGCCCCTCTTATTTTTATTCATTATGTGTAACCTTAAAACAACTAAGGCGATTAAACAATTGAGTATTTACTCTAAATGGTCGCATATCATCACACATTTGCATTCAAGTTACAATTAGCTCACGTTCACGTATCTATTATCCCTTGTAAGACTTGCGCTACAGCGATCGGATTATCCATATGACAATGATGCCCACCTTCAATATGAAATACATTTAATTCTTTAAATTCAGAGCCATACAGTTCGAGAGCTGTTTTCATTTGCTCAAGACCTGACTCTGCAAGAATCAGATTAACCGGCATTTGAACCTCCCTACACACAGCTTGACTTTGCGCTTGGTCAAATCTAAATCCTGAATGATGTTTTAATTTTGGGTCAATGGTCAACTTTACGCCAGTACTATCAATAAGAGAATTACGTTCCATTAATAATCGACATGATTCGAATGACAGATCACTCACTTGCATTCGTTTATTAATCAATTCAGTTAAATTTGCGAACACTCTATGTTTACTTTCTTTCGCACGGGTGCGCGCTCTCATTAAGATCGCATGACGTAACTGTGATGTGGTCTCTTGAGCAGGAGTGGTCACAAAACCAATCCCATCAATGAGCGTCAACGATTTCACCAGCGACGGGAAACATGCCGCAAAAAGGGTGATCACCATCGCTCCCATAGAATGACCAACGAGATGAATGGGTTGTTGATAGTTCATTGAAATTACTTGATATAAGTCGTCGACATAATCAATAAAATAGTAATGAGCTTGTGCATCGCGCCAATCTGATTGCCCATGACCAGGTAAGTCCAGTGCAATACAGTTGATGCCTTCGAGTGCGGAAAATAGAGGTATAAAACTGGCGCTATTGTCTTGCCAACCATGCACTGCGAGTAATGTTTCTCTCCCTTGTGCACCACATTGTTGTGCGCTGATTCTAAGATCTGAAGTGTAAAATGTGTGTTGCTGGATTCTCACGCTATTTCCTTTCATAATTTGACCAGTATTTTGAGTGTTCTAGCGATTTTTAGTTTTTATTCTTAAGGATACACCCTAAAATGCCCTGTCATTAAACAAAAAGAACATACTATGAAATACATCATTTCCCTAGGCGCGATTAGTTTATTTTCAAGCGCACTTTATGCCAATACGCCCAAAAACATTATTTATATGATTGGTGATGGGATGGGCCCAGCTTACACCAGCGCATATCGCTATTATTCGGACGATCCTGCGACTAAAGATGTCGAAACAACCATTTTTGATCATTTACTCACTGGGATGGCACGAACCTTCCCTGACGATCACACCTATGTCACTGACAGTGCTGCAGGTGCCACAGCACTTAGTACCGGTCATAAAAGTTATAATGGTGCAATTGCGGTCGATACACATAAAAAACCTCTTTTGACCATGCTTGAAATTGCCAAGCAAAAAAACATGACAACAGCCTTGGTTGCCACCTCGCAAATTAACCATGCAACTCCAGCCAGCTTTGCAGCGCATAATAGTCATCGCAAAAATTACAACGAGATTGCTGACGATTACATAGACAACAAAATCAATGCGCAATTTCCTGTCGACCTTTTGTTAGGGGGGGGTCAGAAGTATTTTATCCGAGAAGACCGCGATTTAATCGCTGAGTTTAAATCAGCTGGGTATGTATACAAAAATCAATTAGCAACACTCGACAGTCTCAATCAAATCCCAGCGATAGGCTTATTTGCAGATATTGCGTTACCGTATGTTGTTGATTCAGGCGAAAACCACCTCACCTTAATGACGAAAAAAACCTTAGAATTATTAGACAATCATAATCAAGAAGGCTTTTTTGCCATGATTGAAGGCAGCCAGATTGACTGGTGTGGACATGCAAATGATATTCGTTGTGCCATGGGTGAAATGAATGATTTTGCACAAGCCGTTACATTAGCGAAACAGTTTGTTGATAGCCACCCTGATACCTTGCTGGTTATAACAGCCGATCATTCGACCGGAGGATTAACTTTAGGCTCATTAGGTGAATATAAATGGGAAACCGAGATCATTAAAGACGTCAGTGTCAGTGCCAGTAAATTAGCAACTGAATTGGCTACCGCGCCTGATATTAACGCAACGTGGAAACAATTTGTAAAGTGGCCATTAAGCAAAGAGCAATTAGATGCGTTAAAAAAGGCAAAACAAATTGATGGTGATGCATTATTTACCGCTGTGCGAAAAGTGATTAATGACAAAAGCTATACAGGTTGGACAACTGGTGGGCACACAGCAATCGATGTGCCTGTTTTTGCCTACGGCATGGGCAGTGAGCAATTAAGAGGCCATCTCAACAATACAGATATTGCTCAAACACTGATTGACTATATTAAGCAGTAGATAATGAGGAGGGAGTTCCCTCCTCTACTTTATGCATATATATCAACGCCCACCAATTGCTCAATCTCTTCTCTACGTTCCAAATTAGCAAACGTTTTATAAAGACTAATCGCGGCATTCATCTTTTGATTAGGTTGATCATAAATAGTTGATTGTGGCTCATTAAATGGGTTTTTCTTGGCTAAGTCTAAGAGTGTATCTGAGTCAGATTTAATGTAACTTGGGCGCTCTGCCGCTGTGCTGTGTAGCAGTCGTGATTGCGGCTCAGCCTGCACTTTTTTGGGTGACGGCTGATATAATCGAACTGAATCAATATTTGAATTTACAATCAAACTCACTTTGTTTCCTCAAAGAAAGTAGGCGACTGTTTGAGTATAAATCACAATCAAACCTTGTACACCACAAAAGATTAATTACTCTCGACCAGGTAATTTCTTCCATGTTACGGTATCGCGCACATAAACAGGTTGGGCTTCTTCAGCAGATGTCACCCTACCTTGTTCAAACTGAGTGTGAGCTAAAGCAAGCATATACTGACTATTGGGCAGTAAAATTTGCTCGTCAAAAGTAATCAATTGACTCGTAATTACCTCTGGGTAGGCTTGCCAGCCAGTCCCCACAGCAATGCCTGTTACTTCAGAAAGTACAAGCTCATTTGGCTTAAGCACCCTTTCGTCATCCACAAGCGCTGCTTGACCATGTTCATCGCGTTTATAATGGGCAAAGTATATTTCTGACATGCGGGCATCAATCGCGACAAAAACATTATCAACAGCATGTTTTTCGAGCGCTTGTTGTGCCATCACTTGCATGGTTGAAATACCAACAACAGGAATGTTCGCTGAATAGGCAAGCCCTTGTGCAATTGACACACCAATGCGTACCCCCGTAAAGCTGCCTGGGCCACGGCCAAATGCAATCACATCAATATCGTGCAAACTTAAACCCGCTTGCGACAATGTTGCTTTAATGGTGGGCAGAATTTTTTGACTATGCTGCTGAGGGCATTCTTCGAAATGAACAATCATCTTTTCGCCTTGAACGGCAACAGATAAGGCTTCGGTGGATGCGTCAAACGCTAAAATATTTTGGCTCATATTACTCTATTAATGTTAAAAATTGTGCGGCTTTGTCTAAATCCCGAGTTCTGCTCATCGGTGGCAAACTTGCTAAAAATAAACCACCATACTGCTTAGTCACTAAACGATTATCGCAAATGACCAATACGCCTTTGTCTTGCTGATCGCGAATTAAGCGACCGACGCCTTGTTTTAAAGTGATCACCGCTTGTGGAAGCTGAATGTGTGAAAACGGCTCACCACCTTGCGCTTTACAGTCTCGCATTTTCGCTTGCAATAAAGGATCATCTGGTGCGACAAACGGCAGTTTATCAATAATAACACAACTTAGGCTACTGCCACGCACATCGACGCCTTCCCAGAATGAAGCTGTCCCCAGTAAAACGGCATTACCATGGCGTTGATATTTTTCTAACAAAATACGTTTTGACGTTTGTCCTTGTACAAATATCGGGTACTCAACCAAAGAACTCAACCCTTGGGCAACCAAATTCATCACACGATAGCTGGTAAATAAAACAAAACAGCGCCCTTTGGCAGCATTGATCATCGCAAGCGACACCTTCACCAAAGCATGAGCCATTTCAGGCGAATTAGCTTCAGGTAAGTAACGCGGCAAACACAGCAGTGCTTGATTCGCGTAATCAAAAGGGCTCTCAACGATAAAACTCTCAACAGGTGTTAACCCTAATGCTTGATTAAAGTGATGCAGCTCACCACTGACTGACAAAGTGGCAGACGTAAAAATCCAACCCGCATTTGAGTTTTCAATTAACTGAGCGAATTTTTCAGATATGTTAAGCGGAGTGACATGAAAGCTAACATTGCGCCGCGTTGTTTCATACCAATAACTAAAGCCGACTTCTTTTGTATCAAACATGGTTTCTAGCAAATTACGTAAACTGACACAACGATCGAATAAGTGATTAATGGAGTCAGTTCGCTCTAGGGCTAACTTAGTCACTTGATATAAAAAAGTAATATCATTGACTATCCGTTCGACTGCCCGAGTAATATTGGGGTTTTTTATTGCTTCACGCCAATCGCCTCGAATGCTATCGATTGGAAATTGGAGTCTAAAATCGGCGACACTCGACTCTAATTTATCAAGCGCTTTGCCAAGTTGGATCATGTCAAACAGTTCAGTCCGATACAATAAACGTAAATCTTTAATTAGGTCAAACAAAGACTTGGTACTGACAGTCTGGCCAAAGTATTGGCTCGCAATCTCAGATAATTGATGGGCTTCGTCAAAAATATAGGCATCCGCTGTTGGAATGAGTTCACCAAAGCCCCCCTCTTTAACTGCCATGTCAGCAAAAAATAAATGATGATTAACCACCACTAACTCCGCATCAATGGCTTTTAATCTCGCTTTTTTGATATAACAATTTTCGTATTCAGGACATTCTTTGCCTAAACAATTTTCGGCCGTTGACGTGACATATGGCAGCACTTTGGCATCTTCTTCAATGCCAATGCAATCAGCCATGTCACCGGATTGAGTTTCGGTTGCAAATTTAGCCACCATGGCTAATTCATGCATGATATCATTGTCATCTGTGGGCACATGACTCACATGTTGATTGAGTCGATGAGGGCATAAGTAATTTGCCCGCCCTTTTAATAATGCCGTCTTTTTGCCTTTGGTCAGGACGTTTAATAATTTGGGCAGATCACGGTGATAAAGTTGTTCTTGTAACGCTTTTGAACCGGTCGAAATAATGACTTTTTTGTCACTCAATAATGCAGGCGCAAGATACGCAAAAGTTTTACCTGTTCCCGTTCCTGCTTCGACAACCAATTGATGCTGTTTTAATATCGCCTTCTCAACAGCCATCGCCATATCAATTTGCGCTTGGCGAGGTTGGTACCCTTTGATTTGCAATGCCATCGGGCCAGATGCACTGAATATATCGGTTAAATTCGCCATTAAAAAGATAAGTTAGATCTTATGAAAACGCGATAGTACGTGACTCTGTTCGAGATAACCAGCTCAAAATCGATTATGCCCACGTATCTAGCTGACTGCCCTTTTCATCATCCTCTTGCTCAATTTCGCTTTTATCATCAGTTAGTTCTTTCTTTTTTAAGTCCAACTGTTTTAGTTCTTTTGACAGTTTTCTAATTTTTGCATCTTGCACACCCGCGACGATAATCGAGCGACGTTCGAGTGGCGTCACGTAAGCGATTCTGGGCAAAAAAGGTAAAATAGCATCCATAAACACACTCCTTAATACGCAATTTGTACCTTAACTATATTATCGACAGTTATAACATATTCTTTAAAGTACGTATTTTTATATTGCATAGGGAAGAAAATCATGGTTTTCTATATAGCAAGTAAACAATACTTAAACATTTATTAACAAGAGTAGATACAATGACTTTCAACCTGAACACTATTCATCATCACCATCATTCATCGGAATAGCCTTTCAGGTCTTTCGCTGAGGGGTTATTCCTTAAAAGGAACCTCCAGCGACTTGTAAAAACCAAATCATTTCGCCCCGAGGTTTCCCCTCGGGGTTTTTAGTTTTACTAATTAGGAAATGAGAAAATGACAGATTCAACACGCTTACGCATCGCAATACAAAAATCCGGCCGTTTATCAAAAGATTGCCAAGATCTCCTCAAACAGCTCGGTGTTAAACTTGAGTTACGAGAGCAACGCCTCATTGCACACGCAACCAATATGCCAATCGATGTACTCCGAGTTCGTGATGACGATATCCCAGGTTTAGTCATGGACGGGGTGTGTGATTTAGGCATTGTGGGTGAAAACGTATTAGTCGAAGCTCAAGCAGAGCGAGCTCGCCAATCTTTACCCAGTGACGTCAACAAACTTGCTAAGTTAGATTTCGGTTATTGCCGTCTGGCACTTGCTTGGCCACAAGAACTTGGCGCGCAATCAAAGCAATGGTTCGAAGGAAAGCGTATTGCCACGACTTACCCTGAAATACTGTCGCAATATTTAGCCCGTGAAAATATTAAAGCCAGTGTCGTCATGTTAACCGGTTCAGTTGAAGTAGCGCCGCGTGCAGGATTGGCAGATGCAATTTGTGATCTTGTCTCCACTGGCGCAACCCTCGAAGCGAATGGTTTAATGCAAGGCGAAACAATTTTAGAATCAAACGCATGCTTAATTCAAAATCCAGCTTTACAAGACGATGCCAAATTATCCCTCATTAATAAACTCCTGCCTCGCTTACGTGGTGTTAAACAAGCGAAAGAAAGTAAGTACATCATGTTACACGCGCCAAAAGCCCGATTAGATGAAATATGTGCATTACTGCCAGGCACTGGCCAACCAACCGTTTTAGCCTTAGCGGGCTCTGAAGAGTTAGTTGCGCTGCACATGGTCAGCTCAGAAACACTCTTTTGGGAAACAATGGAATCACTTAAAACGTTAGGTGCTAGCTCCATTTTAGTGATGCCAATTGAAAAAATGATGGAGTAAGACCCATGATACTGTGGAATGAGGTGTCTTTAACTGAGCAAGCGGCGTTATTAACGCGCCCTGCTGTAAGCCAATCAGAGGTAATTCTGGATGCAACCCAACAGATTATTACCCGTGTAAAGGAAAATGGCGATCAAGCTTTACGCGAACTTGCAGCGCAATTTGATCAACGTGATAGTGCTCGTTTGCAAGTCCCTGTCGATGAAATCAAGCAATCGGGCTCACTGCTGTCTGCACAATTAAAGTCAGCAATCGAGCAAGCTTATGCCAACATTTTAGCGTTTCACACTGCGCAGCAGCCAACAGATATTAAGCTTGAAACAACACCAGGTGTCATCTGCGAATTGAAATACCAAGCGATTGATGCAGTGGGCATTTATGTACCAGGAGGAAGCGCTCCCTTGCCTTCCTCAGTGTTAATGCAAGGTGTCCTTGCGCAGTTAAGTGGTGCAACTACGGTTGTTTTAGCCACACCAGTAAAAGGCCAAACGCCGATCAGCCCTGCTATCTTATATGCAGCTAACTTATGCGGCATTGAGACCATCATTGAAGCTGGTGGCGCAGGCGCGATTGCAGCCATGGCTTATGGCACTGAAACCGTACCAAAGGTGTATAAAATTTTCGGACCCGGCAATAGCTTTGTCACTATGGCCAAACAACTGGTATCGCAGCAAGTGCCAGGGCTTGCGATAGATATGCCAGCAGGACCTTCAGAAGTGTTAGTGATTGCTGATGAACGTGCTGATGCACAGTTTATTGCTGCTGATTTGTTATCACAGGCCGAACACGGTGCTGACTCGCAAGTTATCTTACTGTGCAATTGTGCCAAGATCATCGCGCAAACAGAGCAAGCAATTGAAGAGCAACTCACACGCTTGACCCGTGCCGATACAGCCAAAGCTGCATTAGCCAATTCGGCGTTTATATTAGTGGACTCTATTGAACAAGCATTCGAGGTCTCGGCGAAATATGGTCCTGAACACCTTATTTTACAAATTGACGATGCCGCTCGGTATGTAGCATTAGTTAAAAATGCAGGCTCAGTGTTTGTGGGTGATTATACCCCTGAATCGGCGGGTGATTATGCGTCGGGAACAAACCATGTTTTACCCACTTACGGCTATAGTCAAGTCTATTCAAGTTTGAACTTATTAGACTTTTATCGTACTTACACCGTACAAACAATCAGTAAAACTGGACTAAAAACATTATCAAACGCTATTTTGCCACTTGCAGAAGCTGAAGGGTTAGACGCTCATGCGCGTGCTGTTAGCATTCGGTTGGAGAGATTAAATAATGAATAATATGATTGAACAATTATTGCCAGACAATATTGCCAATTTAAAAGCGTATAGCTCAGCTAAAAGTGAAAAAATAACTGGTACCACGTGGTTAAATGCCAATGAGAGTCCTTTTTCACGCACAATCAATCTGTCTCTGGATTCTCTAAATCGCTACCCAGAGCCACAGCCTGAGGCTGTGATCCAAGGCTATGCTGATTATGCACAGCTCTCAACACAGAACGTGTTAATGACCCGCGGAGCTGATGAAGGGATTGAATTATTAATTCGTACATTTTGCCAACCGAAACAAGACAGCATCACAATATTCTTACCCACATATGGAATGTATAAAGTCACCGCAGACAGCCATGATGTGAAAATAAATGCGCTGACTCAACTAGAGCTACAAACCGGTTCGGTTGCGGCACTGGTTAAAGAAATTGGCTCAAGTAAATTGGTGTTCATTTGTAACCCTAACAATCCAACAGGCGAAATGGTATCAATCGAGCGCATCAAAGCAATCAGCGCGCAATTAGGCTCAAAAACATTGTTAGTGGTTGATGAAGCCTACATTGAATTTTGCCCTGAGCAAAGTGCCGTCAGCCTTATCGATGAACTGTCTAATGTCATTGTATTAAGAACCTTATCAAAAGCGTTTGCGCTGGCAGGTCTGCGCTGTGGATTCACCTTGAGTCGTCCAGAAATACTAGCCCCTATTCGCAAAGTCATTGCTCCTTACCCAGTATCAAGCGTAGTGGCAAACATTGCTGAGCAGGCATTACAACCACAAGCAATCAACACCATGCGTGAGCAAGTAAGTGAGCTCAATCAGCTCAAGCAAGACCTCGTATCACGTTGCCAACAATCAAGGGCTATTGAACGAGTGTTATCTGGCGAAGGTAATTTTGTCACAGTGAAATTAGCTAAACGCAGTGTTCTATCCATTGCTCAAGAAATGGGTTTAATCATGCGCCCATTCACTTTGTTTGGCCAAGACGACTGGTTAAGGATCAGTATTGGCAGTCAAGCCGAACTAAACCAAGTCACTATTTGGCTAGATGCCATCAATCAACAATAAGAGACGTAGTAATGAGTTTTCCATATTTATTTATTGACCGAGATGGCACCTTAATATTTGAACCCATTGAAGATAAACAAGTCGATAGTGTCGCCAAAGTAAAATTAGAGCCCGGTGTCATCCCTGCTCTATTACAATTACAAGCAGCCGGTTACCGCTTAGTGATAGTGTCTAACCAAGATGGCTTAGGAACAACGTCGTTCCCTGAAGACGATTATCTTGTGGCGCAAAACCATATGATGGATATTTTTACAAGCCAAGGCGTGCAATTTGAAGACGTGCTTATTTGCCCACACTTTACTGAAGATAACTGCCAATGTCGCAAGCCAAAAACAGGCCTAATGACCGATTATTTACGCTCAGGAAAAGTGGATTTAGCGCGCTCTTTTGTCATTGGTGATCGCCAAACCGATATTGGGCTGGCAGAAAACATCGGCTGCGAAGGGATTTTATATCAAGGGGATTGGCAAAGTATTACGACGCGCCTATTAACCCCCAACCGCAGCGCATCGATTGTCAGAAACACCAAAGAAACGCAAATAGCATTAGCTTTGAACCTCGACAGCCCCGCTAAAGGCTGCATTGAAACTGGGTTAGGCTTTTTTGATCACATGCTGGATCAAATTCGTACTCATGCCAATATTGAACTCGATATTAAAGCCAGTGGCGATCTGTATATTGATGAGCATCACTTAGTGGAAGATATCGGTATTGCACTCGGCCAAGCGATTAAAGCAGCACTTGGCACTAAGTCACAAATTGCACGTTATGGCTTTGCCCTGCCAATGGATGAATGTAAAGCAGAGGCCCAAATCGACTTATCAGGGCGTGCATCTTGTGTACTTAATGCCAATTTCAGCCGTGAAAAAGTCGGCGATATGGATGTGCAAATGGTTGAGCATTTTTTCAAAAGTTTGACCGATAACGCAGCATTAAGCCTTATTTTGTCAGTCAGCGATGGTAATTGCCATCACCAAGTTGAAGGGTTATTTAAAGCATTTTCACGTGCGTTAAGAATGGCTATCGCAAAAGATGCAACGCAAATACTTGCCAGCTCGAAGGGAATGTTATGATAGCAATTATTAATACTGGCTGTGCCAATATCAATTCTGTGCGCTTTGCATTTGAGCGACTCAACTGTGCAACCGAGGTCATTAATCGCCCTGAACAATTGAGCCAGTTTGATCGCGCAATTTTACCCGGAGTCGGCCATGCAAGTGTCGCCATGAAGCGGCTCATTGATGGTGGTTGGCAAGCTGCGATATCTGAATTCGAAAAGCCACTGATGGGTATTTGCCTTGGAATGCAACTATTATGTGAATCTACCGAGGAAGGCCACATCGATACCTTAGGGTTAATTCCTGGCAAAGTATCATTACTTGATACTGATAAGTTGACCTCGCCACATATGGGCTGGAATAGCTTAACGGTTGAACGGCCTCATGCATTAACAAAAGGTTTGTCAGATCAAGATCAAGTGTATTTTGTTCACAGCTTTGCTCATCGCTGCAATGAGGCAACATTAGTCAGTGGCGAATACGGCAATCGCTTTTCAGCCATTGTTACGCAAGATAATTTCGCCGGCATGCAATTTCACCCCGAACGTTCGGCCAAAGTGGGTGCTAAATTATTAACCAATTTTATTGAATGGCGCATATAAGCGACCACAACTAAAAGAGACGTAAACTGTGATCATTCCAGCATTAGATGTTTTACAAAATCGAATTGTTCGACTATACCAAGGCAAGTACGATACTGCGCAATTTTACCCGTTTGAGCTAAGTGCTCGTTTAGCCGAGTACGCAGGAAGCGGCGCATCTAAATTACACTTAGTAGACTTAGAAGGCGCTCGTGATCCGAGCAAAAAACAATGGCAACACATTCAAAAAGCATTAGAAGGGCTCAAAGTACCCTTTCAAATCGGCGGCGGCATTCGAAGCGGATCAGACATCAGCACTTGGCTAGCAGCCGGCGCGAAGCAAGTAGTGATTGGCTCGATGGCGATAGAGAAACGCGAGATAGTCAAATCTTGGATCAGCCAATTTGGCCCAGAAAAATTTGTCATCGCACTCGATGTGAACAAGACGAATGATGGCTGGCTTCCAGCTACGCATGGTTGGATCAACGATGCTGAATACGGATTATTTGAACTGGTCGCTTTTTATAAAAAGTTAGGTGTTAACGAATTTTTATGCACGGACATCAGTAAAGATGGCACTATGTCTGGGCCTTCGTTCCCTTTGTATCAAGATTTACTCAATGAATTTCCCGATATTAACGTGCAAGCATCTGGCGGTGTCAGTTCGCTTGATGATATTGCAAAACTAAAAGCACTCGGTGTAAGTGGAATTATTTTAGGTAAATCCTTATTAGATAACGCTTTTAGTGTTGAGGAGGCCATAGCATGCTCTCCAAACGCATAATCCCCTGTTTAGATGTTAAAAATGGCCAAGTCGTTAAGGGGGTCAAATTTAAACAACACGAAATTATCGGCGATATTTTGCCACTTGCCCAAGCCTACAGCGAAGCTGGTGCAGATGAACTGGTCTTTTATGAGATCAGCGCCAGTGTCGAAAAACGATTGTTAGATTTATCATGGGTTGAAAATATCGCACGACACATCGATATCCCTTTTTGTGTCGCCGGAGGTATAAAATCTGTCAGCGATGCAGGTCGTGTATTAGAGCAAGGCGCAGATAAAATAAGTATTAACAGCCCAGCCATTGCAAATCCAAATTTAATCAAAGAATTACATGATGAATTTGGTAAACAATGTGTGGTTGTGGGCATTGATAGCTTTTACGATAAAGACACCAACCAATACTTGGTCTATCAGTTAACCGGTGATCCTAATGCCTCATCTCGTACCCGCTATACCACCCATGAATGGGTTAAACGAGTGCAAGATTTAGGCGCAGGTGAAATAGTATTGAACTGTATGAACCAAGATGGTGTCAGGAACGGCTATGATATCGAGCAATTAAATATCATCCGTGAGATGTGTCATGTGCCGCTTATTGCCTCTGGTGGTGCTGGCACAATGCAAGACTTTGTTGATGTATTCCAACAAGCAAACGTAGATGGTGCACTCGCAGCAAGCGTTTTTCACAAAAATATTATTGATATTCCCGAACTCAAACAGTTCTTAGTAAACAATCAGGTAGCGGCCAGACTATGAAAATCGACTTAAGTAATTATCAAACAATCGACTTTGAAAAAAGTGATCTTATACCTGCTATTGTACAAGACTCTGCAACAGGCGTTATCCTCATGCAAGGCTTTATGAACCAAGCAGCCTTACAAAAAAGCCTGACTGACGATAAAGTCACCTTTTTTAGTCGTTCAAAACAGCGTTTGTGGACAAAAGGTGAGAGTTCGCAACATTATCTGCACGTAAATAGCATTCACACAGATTGCGATCGCGATTCAATACTCGTTTTAGCAACACCTGATGGGCCAACCTGCCACCTCGGCACACAAAGCTGTTTTGCGCAAGCGGCTCCTGATTTCGCTTTTCTTGGTCAGCTTAACCGAGTGATTGAATCACGTAAAACGGCCTCTGCAGACACCAGTTACACCGCATCTCTATTCGCCAAAGACATCAGTCGCAGTGCACAAAAAGTAGGCGAAGAAGGCGTTGAAGTGGCACTTGCTGCAGTTAAACGTGACCGAGAAGAGCTGATCAACGAATCAGCTGATTTATTATTTCATTTACTCGTCTTGTTACAAAAAGCCGATGTGCCAGTGACACAAGTTATCGAGAACTTACAACAACGCCATAAATAAGCAATTATCACCTGTTAGAACGAATTTTCAGCGATAACACAATGACAATTCGTTCTTTTTTAATTGAGGCAATAGCTTTTAGGCAGTGAGTTCGTTATCCTTTTAGAAAATTCCTATGGACAGTTGATTTATGCTACGTTTTATACCATTGCTTAGTTCACTTTTTATTTTAAGTGCGTGTAACGCGACTTTAACACCTGAACAACAAGCTGAAGTCGAGAAACTTTCAGCCTGTGATAAAATTAATGCATTAGTCAAAGGCTACAGTAATGAGTTTAATGGCCTTAAATCACAAAAAGTAACCAATAAATACGCCGATATTTGGCAAGCTAAATATCAATTAGTCGGTGACCAATGCCAAATCAGTCAATTTTCAGGACAACAACTCGCTTATCAATGTCAAAAAGGTTTTAATAATCAAGTAGATGCACTGGAAAGTTACAAAGAAGCCGTTGCTTTCACACAAGCTTGTTTAAGTCCTGATAATTGGAAAATGGAACAAGTTAGCAATGGGCAATCTGTACGGACTAATTTTCACCTTGAAAACTTCCCAATAATCTCCATTCATTCTGGGAAAACATTGGCTAAAATGAATAATACGTGGTCAACCAGTTTTCAAGTCGGCGCACAACCGACTAGCTACGCTAAATAAACAAATAACGACTTAATAAAAAAGGGCATCTTGCCCTTTTTTATTGTTCCATCACATAATCGGGTGCCTTCCCTTCAATCCAATATGTAAACAACTTATCAAACGTGCTGTTTCTTTGTTTCATCAAAATCCAATTTCGCATAAAAAGTTCAAAAGCAGGATCATGACTCGAAATAGGAAACGCAATTGCAACGGGTGGCAACGCAGGTTTTGGTGTCACAACGGTATATTCCGGATACAGTAACGTCCATGCTGATGCACTCGCCGCGCCAAAAATCATCGCATCGATATGCTGATAATCTTCACGGAAAAATAAACGTGGCGAACTTATTTCCCACACTTTACCTGCTTTAAAGTTTTTACTGATGATACTTTGATAAAAGAATGACTCCGGAACACCAATAATAAAATCTTTACGCTCACGAATGCTAAGCCAATCAATAAAATCACCACGACGAATATCTCTTGTCAAAATGGCTAATGATTGCTCTGTATAAGGTGTTGTTAGAGTATATTTTTGCATATTATCTGGGATAAGTGGGATCCCAGTGACAATATCAAGATATCCCTGTTCTAGCAGTGAGGCTGTTTCTTTTCGGTAAATTTTAACAAATTCTGCTTTAACGCCCAGATCAGCAGCTAAAATCGACAATACCTCAATATCAAAACCAACTAACTTGCCTTGTTTGTTATGAAATGCATAAGGTAAATCATCACGATAATAACCAATCCTTAACACACCTCTTTGTTGGATACGTTTTAAGGTATCGGTCTGTTTTGAGACAGGGATCGTTTTTGGTAATGACTTAACCTCTTGATGACTTGATTGATTATATAAAAAATCACGGTCAATAAATGCGTCATATCCTTCATAACGATGTGATAAGGCATCAAGAACAAAGCTAAGTGCATATAAAAACAAACCCGTGATGAGCGGGATAATTACCATCGCTTTAAAAAATGCCCGCCATTTAAATGTGATTCTTTTGACCAACGCCGCCGTGATCAATAAGGTCAACGACACAGTAAACATCACCGACAATAAAGCACCTAAACGACCCACTATTAAATTATCACTAACAATAAATAGCTCAAACATACTGCCTGAAATATTAAATAAATCGAGCAGTTGCGGCATAGCAACGGTCGTCGAACCAAACAACTGTATTAAACCAGAGATAATCAAGGTGTTGTAATCTGTGACTAAGATCTGCTCACCAGAAAACCAGGCCGCAAATAAAATGAACACGATGGATAACAACTTACCACCTGTCGGTAGGCTAAAGCTCATCGGCACGATAATCTCAGGGATCAGCGCTATGTCAGGTTGATCTTTCGAGTAATCTTCAATGTATTGTTTAAGCTGGCTGGTAATTACCGGCAAGACACCAAAAAAGCTGCCTGTTGCAAACGCTGTAATCATCGCTTCTTGAGAGATCCGCAAAACATGCTTATAACGAGCAGGGGTGAGAGTGGCTACCGCAGCAGGCAAAACGATAAATGTAGTAATAAACACCACGACACAGACAACCGAAATATAGACAACTAAGCCAGATACTACTTCTGCCTCAAGCGTAGATGCCGCTTTTTGGGCTATGCAAAAAACCCCTAACGGGGCGGTTTTCATCACTAATGAACTGATATTACCGACAGCGCTTTGTAGATCATTGAGCACCTCAATGGTACGGGTTTTATTGGGTAAATTGATTAATCCTATACCCATAAAAACACTGAACAGCACCACACTTGGGATCACCGTATTAGCAAAAGCTGCAAACGGGTTACTAGGAATAAACAATCTCACATAATCAACACTTTCAGTAGTTTTAGTGATAGTGGCACTATAAAAGGATGAATTGACCCAATCCGGAAACGCCAAAGGTGCCAGCATTATAAAACTAAGGGTTAACAGCAATAAACCGATTAATACCCAGCTGCCGTATTTCAAAATCGCCAACCCTTGAGGTTTAGATAATGAACCGATACCACTGATCAGCGACAGGGCGACAAAAGGCAGGGCTGTCATTTGTAAAAGCAATACAAATGCTTGCGATACCGTATCAGTACCAGGCAAAGGCGCCGTAGTAAAAGAGCCAATAATTAAACCAAGCCCCATCGAAATTAATATTTTATTGGCCAGAGTTAATGAACTTAACCAGTTAAACTTTTGAAAAATAAGATTAGATTTTAAATGCATTGACTAAATTAACTTTATTCGTTTGTTGGGTTTTTCTGCAGACATTTCAATCACAGCACCTTTTCTGAGTAATTTAAAAGGAATACGTTCGCCTCCTTTTAATGAATTCAAGTACTGCACAATACGTTCATAGTTTGATTCTTCACCAGTAATTGTAATAGGTCCAATCGCTAAGATTACATCACCACCAATTACAATGGTTTGATTTTGGATCGTCACTTCAACCACGCCCCCTTTGATACCAACTTGATCAGCAAAACTCTGTTTGGCTACTTTTTCAACTAGCAACCCTGAATCTTGCGGGAGATTAAATGCCGCAGCCATTCCAGATGACAACACCGAAAATTCCATACCAAACCAAATTAAAGGCTGATCAATTAATATGCGTTTGACCATATTACTACTGGCCGCAAAACCAAGCCCTTCATTCCCCCCTGATTGTGTTTCAATATAACTCACCACACCAATCAGTTCGCCCTTCGAATTAAACAAAGGCCCGCCAGAGTTACCTTGATTGATTGCCGCATCGGTTTGCAAAAACTCAAGTTCTCGATTTCCAAGACCAGTGTGAGTCCGTTTTCCGCTTAGGTGACCCACAGTTAAGGTATGACCTAACCCGTAAGGCGTGCCAATAACAAAGACCTCTTCGCCAATATCAGTTTGATCAGAGTCTGCGACTGTTACCGCTTTAAAATCTTCTTTGGTCGTCAATAACTTGACCAAGGCTATATCGGCACCTTGGTAAGTCGATAGGACTTTTGCCTTAAATTTGCCTCTATTTTTAACATCAACAGTGATCTCATCTGCACTATTAACAACATGAGCAGCCGTTAAAATTAAACCCTCATTATTTATCAGCGTGCCTGTACCTAAACTGCTCGAAGTCAGAGTTACTAACTCTTGTTGACCCGCCGCTGCACGTATTGCTTTTGAATCGGAATAAATAATCACAACGGAAGGATCGAGCTGTTTATACAATCCACTAAAATCTTTGGCTATTGCGGCTGTGCTAATCAATGAGATAACTAAAATTATAAAGCGCATGCTTAATCCTTTTCGTAATGAGATGAAAATGGTATCAGTTAGCTTTTGCTTTTAATAGTCAGTTCTCTAGTATGTACAGCATTACGGATTTAAAAAGAATTAAAATGAGCAATAAAAAAACAGTTGAACTCAAAACGGCTTGTATTGGTCAGTGTCACCGTTTAAAAGGCTACTGCACAGGCTGTGGGCGAACAGAAGATGAAATTTATGATTGGATTTTGCTGACACAAAAAGAACGGGATGAGATATTAAAAATGCCACGCGCCGATCAAGAAACAAACGCAATACGTGATGAGAATTAATCACGTATTGCGTATACGCACACTTATTTAATGAGCGAGTGCCCTATCCAGGCTTTGTAAAGCGCTTTTTGTTGTTCAGTCGGATCCGTCACAACTTGTACTACTTTGTCTTTATCTGATTTTTCAGCAAAAGTAAGAGTGGTTGACATCAGTGTATCGCGTCTAAAGAAATCAACTTTGACGGTTTCACCTGCTTGGTATTGAGTAAAATACCCTTTCAAATCTGCTGGTGCCTTTTGCCCATTAATTGCAACAATCATGTCATCCGTTGTGAGCCCAGCTTGCCACGCCGCGCCATTTCTCTGGACTGCGGTTAACGTACTTAATTCACTGCCTGATTTAAAACTCATTTGCGGATCAGCTACCATTGAGTGTCCTTTGGGATACACTAATTCTAGACCTATCTCGTTTAATAGAAGATCAAAGTCAATTTGAGCAGGTTCAGTAATATGAGCTTGCCACCAAGTGGAATAATCGGCTCCTGTTAACGAATTTAAAATATCGATAACGTCGTGTTCAGTAAATCCTTTAGGTAGAGCGAAATTTTTATATAACAACTGATGAACATCGCGATAACTCTTTTTACCATTTGTGCGTTTTAAAATATCAATGTCTAACGCAAACGAGACTAACGCCCCTTCCGAATAGATGTTAGTGCTGTAGTTTCGACCGTGATCGCCTCCTTGATTGATCCATTTATCAAAGCTGGTTTCGGCTGCCGATTGAATCGTTCGACCAGGAGTCGCCAAATGGCGATTAATTGATTTTGACATTTGCTTGAACATTTCTTGTTGCGTCATAATCTCAGCACGAAGTAATAAATGCTCTTCTAAATAACTGGTCGAACCCTCTGCAAGCCAAAGCAGTTTAGTGTAGTTTGGATTGATGTAGTCGTACGGCACCATTCCAGCAGGGCGATACGCTTTAACATTCCAAGTATGAATAAACTCGTGTGCAGCTGTTGAAATAAACCCTAAATAATCATCCCGCTTCTCAAAGCTCTCTCTGTGTCGTTGAATAATCGTGGAATTTAAATGCTCAGTTGCCCCTCGAGCACCTGATGTCGCGTGAACCATAAACACATAACGTTCATAAGGATAGGCATGCCAAATCTCAGTGCCCGTTTTGACTAGTTTTTTAAGATCAGACAGCATTAACTCAACGTCATAATTGCCATGCCCCCATATGACTAACTCATACTGGCGACCATCGACTTCAAATTCGTGCCACTGATTAATCCCTGTTTCGATTGGTGAGTCCACTAAGACATCATAATTGGCAGCGACAAATTGATGAGCTGAGCGACCTGAGTTCATACCTGACACACTTCGCCATTTTTTCGGGACAGACAAGTTAACTGTTACAGGTTCTTGGCGAAAACTTTCGCTGTACATAAAAAAGCCTGACGCATCTATGAACGCATGGCTGTCATCAATATGTCTTGAGCGATAACCCAGTTCATTCGCATAAACTTGATAATTCAGCGACACTTCAGTGGGTTGATCTAAATGTATTCGCCAGGTACTTTTTTCTATTTTTTCCCATTTGAGTGAGTGACCATTCTTATCATTAGCATTAAATAAACGCACACCGTTAGCCATATCAAGAATTTCATATCTGCCTGTACGCCATGCCGGTAATTTAACATCTAAGAATGATTGAGCGGTGGCAGGAAATTCTACGCGGATATCAGATAAATGATGCTCTGGTTGTGTAATCGTCATTTGATAATTGACATCAGCCATCGAATAGGCGCCAAACAACAATAAAGACACACCGCAAATTGAATGTAATTTAACCACTTTAAATTCCTGTAATTTTTATATCAAACTAGGGTATCAAGCCAATTTTCAATTTACTAGCTTGATCCACCTGCTTAATAATGAATGTGTCATGTTTTTACCTCCATTTATTCACCCAAAGCATGGAGTTCTGACTCTTTTTGCATATAATGTAAGAAGTATAAAATTATCAGCTGTAATAAAGGATTAATTTCATCAGTGGCGAATCAAACCGAGTTAGAGTCTTTACAAAAAAAATTGCGTTCTGCGGTTAAAAACCGTGAAGTAGTCGAACAAGCGCGTCAAAGCCAAGTCAGTTCTCTTGTGCAATTTGTTGCTAAACTATCTTTAACCTGCAAAGGGTTAGACCTCGAACTCGATAACCGTTTAGCTAAGTTCCGTGCAGCCATTAATAAAGGGATTGATTTTGAAATATTAAAACCGCTATTAGATGAAATTACCCTTTTACTTGCACAGCAAGAATTGCGTCAATCTGCCAATATCCGAGAGCTCCATCAAACAGTCAATGATGCGGGTAAACGTTTACAACAATCACAAGGTGTACCCGATGCACTCAGACGCAGCTTACGAAATCTTCTTACCACTGAATTAGATGATATTAAAGCCACCCAAGATTTTGTTCCGGTCCTTTCGCGTCTCGTTGATATTTATCATCAAGTACTTAATAACAAACATGGCGATATACAAGCAGCACCGCAAAGCCTTGCGCCGGAACTAGCGCAAGAATTACTCAACTTAACTAGCCAGTTGGCCTTTGAAGGCAATAATGCGCAAGAGATTGACCGCATTAAACACAAAATAGCCAGTAACAACCAACTGTCCGTTTTATTAGATTGCTGCATTAGTATTATCAGGCTCATTGTTGCGACTATTTCTCAAGAAAGGCAATCCGCGCAAACGTTTTTATTGGCCATCAATGAAACATTAGCTCTTTTGCATCAATCGTTATTAGACTCTGTTAATCGCTCCCGTGATGTCGGTCATCGTATGGCTGAATTAAATCAACAAATTGATGAAAAAATCACTCTGCTCAATAACGAAACACAAGCTGCTACCTCAGTCACTGAACTCAAAAAACTCGTCGGTCAAAAACTCGAAGCGCTGACTCTTGATATTAAATTAAAAGAAGAACTCGAAATTCAAGAAAGAGAGTCAATCAGCCAATCTCTCCATGTCATGCAAAAACGGATTGATATACTTGAAAAAGAAACAAAAACTTACCGAGACCGTTTAGCCGAACAGAAATTTAAAAGCCTGCAAGATTCACTCACTAAGTTACCCAATCGAGCAGCATTTGATGAGCGTTTACAATTTGAATACCAAAGCTTTAAACGAACTAATAAAAACCTTTGCTTAGTTGTCATTGATGTCGACCACTTTAAAAGTATTAATGATAATTATGGTCATAGTGCCGGCGATAAAACCTTACAGGTCATCGCCAGTGCGTTAAAGAAAACAATCAGAACGACTGATTTTATCGCTCGTTTTGGGGGGGAAGAATTTACTTTAATCATGCCAGATTCTGATTTAAACCAAATTATTCAACCGCTTGAAAAAATTAGAAAAAGCATTAAATCTATTCCATTTAAGTTTAAAAACACTAACGTTCAAATTACAATCTCAATTGGCGCTACGCAATTTTTGCCAACCGATAACCCACAAGAAGTATTCGATCGTGCTGATGAAGCTCTGTATTCAGCAAAGAATTCCGGTCGCGATCAACTGGTTATCAAAAAATAAACTTTACCTTCTATTGTAAGAAAACTATATTTAAATTAATTAGTTATTAAGCGATAGAAGGAAATATCCATGTTAGTACAGCTTAATCCCATCGGTAGTTTAGATTTACTTTCTCAAGTCGAAGTCGATTCTTTAACTCGCTCTTCAACCTCAGAGTTATATCGTTTATTCCGCAATTGCTCGTTAGCCGTATTGAATGTTGGTAGCCATACTGATTCGAGTGAAGAAATTTATAATAAGTATCGTGATTTTGATATCAACTTACTAAGCCGTGAGCGAGGTATCAAAATTGAACTGATCAACCCGCCAGAGTCTGCATTTGTTGATGGACAAATTATCCGAGGGATCCATGAACATTTATTTTCTGTGATCCGTGACATTTTATTTATTAACAGTAAATACGATTCTCCAAAAGCGCACATCAAAGATTCAGAGCATACCACTCATATCGTGTTTGATATGTTACGCAATGCCAATGCCCTACCAGTCAATACTGATCCGAATATGATCGTTTGCTGGGGCGGCCATTCTATCAATGAAAATGAATACCGTTACACTAAGGAAGTCGGTTACCAATTAGGTTTACGAGGGCTTAATATTTGTACTGGCTGTGGCCCTGGCGCAATGAAAGGGCCAATGAAAGGCGCCACTATTGGTCATGCAAAACAACGGATCACAGATAACCGGTATTTGGGGCTAACAGAACCAAGTATCATTGCTGCTGAGCCACCCAACCCGATAGTCAATGAACTGGTTATATTTCCAGATATTGAAAAACGGTTAGAAGCCTTTATCCGTGTAGCCCATGGCATTATTATTTTTCCAGGTGGCGCAGGTACAGCAGAAGAGCTTTTATATCTGTTAGGTATTTTATTGCATCCAGATAATGAAAAGCAGCACCTTCCCGTTATCCTTACAGGACCAAAAGAAAGCCGAGCTTACTTTGATGAGATTTGTCGTTTTGTTGAAAAAACCTTAGGAAAAGTGGCCTTAGAAAAGTTTGAAGTCATTGTCGGTGATCCGCAAGCCGTTGCAAAAACCTTAAAACAGGGTATGCAAAAAGTACGCGATTATCGAAAAGAACAAGGCGATGCGTATCATTTTAATTGGACATTAAAAATAGATAATGCATTTCAGCACCCGTTTGCCCCGACTCATGAAAATATGGCTTCACTTGACCTCCATTTGGATCAAGCTCCACAAGCATTAGCTGCAAACCTGCGCCGGGCATTTTCAGGTATTGTTGCGGGCAATGTAAAAGATGAGGGGATCAGAGAAATTAAGCAACATGGGCCTTTTTCATTGTCAGGCGATCCAAGTTTAATGAAGGACATGGATCTATTACTGCAAGCCTTCGTTGAACAAGGTAGAATGAAGCTACCTGGTAGCAAATACATACCTTGTTATAAAATAAAGACATAATGAAACAAAAATTATTAATTATTGATGCGCTGAATCTCATTCGGCGCATTTTTGCAGTAGACAGTGTACAAAATCCCGACCCAAACTTAGCGATAAAAAACTCATGTAGCCGTGTTGCACGTGCCAGCGAAAAATTAGTGAAACTGACACAAGCCACTCATGCGATAGCCGTATTTGATGGCGAGACGAGCTGGCGTCATCATTTCTACCCTCAATATAAATCATCACGGGAACCAATGCCTGCCATATTGAAGGCATCGTTAGATGAGTTTCGCCAAAGTTTCAACCAAGCCGGTATTATCAGTTTTACACCCGATAACGATGAAGCTGACGATGTAATTGCCACACTTGCTAATAAAGCGGCTCTGCAACACATTGATAGTATTATTGTCTCAACCGATAAAGGCTTTATCCCGCATTTGGCAGAGCATATTCATATCTATGATTACTTTGCAGGACACTTCCTCCATCCTGATATTTCACAAAGCAAATTTGGCGTTCAACAACAACATTTAACAGAGTTATGGGGCCTTGCGGGTGATAAAACTAACGATATCCCAGGTGTGAAGGGCATAGGAAAAAAAACAGCGCAACAAATAATTAACCAGTTTGGAGGGGTTGCCCAAGCATTAACAGACAAAACACTTGAAACACGATATTTGAGTAAACTAGAAGCTCACTTACAAGAGTTTGTTATTTCTAAACAATTAGCCACACTTAGATGTGATATTCACTTAGGCTTTAACCTTAAATCTATTCGAATTCAAAGACACTAGGGGCTGTTAATCTTTCGTGGTTAAATTTTGTTCGAGATAAAAGCGTTTTTATCGCCCCGAGCAGTGTGTAGCCTAGTCATTCTAAGCAAATACTGCTCAACAAAGAGAAATACGCTTTTAGCCGACCCCTTCGGGCAGCGTTTGTTGGCTATTTCTACTGCGTTATCGCTTTTTCGTGTAGCTCGCTACACCACAAAAGCGCTGCCTTGTAAAAGTACCCAACAATTCGCTGCAAAAATCATCACGAAAGATCAACAGCCCCTAAACTTAACTGAGAAATTGATATATCATATCCATATTGTTTATATGTTTGACACAATCAAGCGATCATCACAGGTTTTTTGAATGACCAAAAAAATCATTCGTTATATATTATTGGGTATTGGCCTTTACGTGATTTTGGCCACATTAGTAATAGTATTTTATCAAGATGATCCTGCGTCTATGAATTGGCGAGATAGGGAATCGTTCAATAATCGCTTTATCAGTAAGTTAGATTTAAAATCGGCCACGTCAATCGATCTTGTGTTTGATAAATTAGGCTCTCCAGACCTCACATTTGCTAAAAACTCGCAAGATAATACCTATCAAATTGTCTTTTACCGTACCCAACATGTCAAATCTGACGGGATCACCACTCAAGATGAGTGCACTGGGATTTTATTTAAAAATGGAATACTCCTTGCTTGGGGATTAGGTGCCTTAGCGACTTATGAAAATGGAGCAATATGACATCTTTTAATGCGACGGAATTACAACAGCTCGTCAATTCTACGCATAATGTATTACGCTTATACTATCAAAAAAATAAATGGCCAAAATTATTCCCATTACTCAGTCAGTTAGCCGAACAATATGATCAAGCCTATCAGCAAAACCCCAGAGCAATGCAATCCCAATTGTTGTTTTATATTGCTAAACAAGGTTACACAACTAACCTCATTATTAACCAAACAATTATCTGTACCGCCATCAGCAATTCTCTCGGTTATGATCCAGAAACACGCTATAGCTTAATTGGCTCTAATTTAGTTCAGTTAATATGCGCACAAAAAGAATCAAATTTATTAGCCAATCAAGAAGTTTTAACGCTACAAAGTCAGAAACTGTGGCATCAGCGTTTCAATTTAGCCATTAAACTATTAAATGCTGGGCATGTTAACAATACACTTATTTATGAAGTCTTAGCGAATTTAAGTGCCACGCAACAAAAGCTATCGAAAAATGAACTGTCTCATCTCGACAATCAATACACACAAATTATTGCACTCAGTCATTGGCTTGCCAAAAAAATTACTCCAACTAAAACAACAAAAGGCCAGTCGCTGAATGCTGTTTTACAATACGCGTACCTTCACTTCCAGAGCTCTTTTTTACGTTCTGTTATTTTATCGTTAAGCGCACATCTTCCTGATGTGCTTCCAGGCACATGTTTTAAATGGGAAGATTCATTACTCATGTATGTGTGCCAGCTCCCTAAAGGACGACACCTCACTTTTAAATTCAATAAAAATGCAATCACAGCCGATGGCAAGTGGCACCCGATCACCACTATTCCAAACCAATGCTTATCTCAACAAAGCTGTCACGACCCAAGGTTACTCTTTGCGTTATGGTTTAAACCACTCGCTCAAGTAGTCGAGCGATTTATCCAACCACAAAGCCACGCTTTAGTCGATAACAGTAATGGTCATAATATAATTGAGCAGCTTCAGACTCGCGCGCATTGGCAAACTGACACACTGTTATCTGTTTTAGCTGCTGATCCATTTACCTCACGTAGTTTATGTGAATTTGCAACCCAACAAACAACACAAACTATCAGTGAATTAAAACATGCTGTTTTGCTGTTAGGCCCAAATCGCATCCCTTTAGTTGTACATAAACTCGCTTTATTAAACCGTTTAAGTGCGATTAAATTTCCCAATTGCGATAATTTGCAGGCTCGAATTCTCAGTGCTGTTTTATTGATTGAGTCAATTGCACTACAAGGCTACGATGATTTTATTGAGTATGCCAGTATCACGTTGCTCGAAGTGGTCATTGCCCAACTAACTGGGCACCATAATCAAATTATTGGTCATACCAGTCAGGCTTCAACCTGTAGTGGACTACAACGTCTTGATATCAGCGCATTATTAATGATTGAACCTCGCTTACCTATATCAGAAAATATTGTGCTACCCAGCAATATTCCTCGTAGCTGGCAACACGCTGTGAATCACCTTGCGGACATAAAAACGGTTAAGCCCTCATCCATGTCAACCGAACTTGCTTGTTTAGTTTTAGCGATATCACAAATAAATCAGTTGTTTAGTATTCGCGTCGAGCCCTGTGCGTTAAGCAATGCGTTAGTCAATCGTGCTAATGACTTACTTAAGACCCAACTGACTGCTCAGCAATTATTATCAGAACAACAAAATGATTATGTCCTGAGCACCTCAGCCTGCTGCGTGCTATAAAATGCTTTATTTCTAAGCAATTGGTGCTATTTATCACGTTAAATCTGGAAAGTTAGCGTCAAAATTGCTATAAAGTGCGATTGAATAGTAATTCGATCAGGTTGTATATCAATTCTGATTGTCCCTTATTTCTAAAGGAAATTTAAATGGCTAAGCAAACTATTACCGTAATTAAAGGTGACGGCATCGGCCCGAGTATTATTGATTCTGCAATTGAAATTTTAACTGCAGCTGGCTGTGATTTTGACTATGAATTTGTTGATGCTGGTCTGGCTGCATTAGAAAAAACTGGTGAACTTCTACCACAAGACACGTTAGACATCATTGAAAAAAATAAAATTACACTTAAAGGCCCACTAACGACTCCTGTAGGTGAAGGCTTTACTTCTATTAATGTCACTCTTAGAAAACAATTTGGCTTGTACGCCAATGTTCGCCCGGTCAAGTCTTTTGAAGGTACTAAAGCTCGCTACGATAATATCGACATCATCACAGTACGCGAAAACACGCAAGGTATGTATTCTGGATTAGGTCAAGTCGTATCAGAAGATGGTAATGAAGCAGAAGCGATGAGTAAAATCACTCGTAATGGCGCTGAGAAAATCGTAAAGTTTGCTTACGAACTCGCTCGTCGTGAAGGGCGCAAAAAAGTAACTGCAGTACATAAAGCGAATATTTTAAAATCAACTTCAGGTTTGTTCTTAAAAGTAGCACGTGAAGTTGCTGAGCAATACCCTGATATCGAATCAGCAGAAATGATTGTTGATGCAACTTGTATGAAACTGGTTATGACTCCTGAAGAGTTTGATGTCATTGTGACTACCAACCTGTTTGGTGACATCTTATCCGACTTATGTGCCGGTCTAGTCGGTGGCTTAGGTATGGCACCTGGTGCCAACATTGGTGAAAATGCCGCAATTTTTGAAGCTGTCCACGGCAGTGCACCGGATATCGCGGGTAAAAATTTAGCCAATCCAACATCTGTCATTTTAGCTTCTATCCAAATGCTAGAATACCTCGATATGGGTGACACTGCGGAACGTATCCGCTCTGCTGTGGCTGATGTGATTAAATCAGGTGATAGAACCACACGTGATTTAGGTGGCAGTCATGGTACAACTGATTTCACACAAGCTGTTATAGACCGTTTATAATTGTCTTATATAAAAAAACCCACTTCGGTGGGTTTTTTTATACCTAAAATTCATTTCTGTAACTGGCCCGATCTTTCATTAACAACCGCCCTTAAAGATAAACCCTCCTTATTTTAAAGTAAAAATAGATAAATTATGTAAAAATACAATTTAAACCCTTTTATTTAGAATTTTTATTCTTGACCTGACTTTATTTTCGCCCTTGACATCAGAGACAAAAATCAATAAAACTACATCTGTTAATAATTAATTAAAAAATAATTACATGAATTTTAATACTGTTGCTTTAGTTTTACTCGTCGTACTGGTCACTGTGGTGAAACCAGCGGGTTAACTTGAGCAATAAATTTATCTCAAAAAACCCCGCTCAATCAGACGGGGTTTTTTTTTGCATACTACTGAGGAATGAGGATGGAAGAAAATAGCATGTCAGGAGCCGCACTCGTTGTGCGATCCTTAAAAGAGCTTGATGTAAAGTACGTATTTGGTTACCCAGGAGGCTCAGTACTCGATATCTATGATGCGCTGTTCGTGCAAGATGATGTCCAGCATATTTTAGTCCGTCATGAGCAAGCTGCAACGCATATGGCTGATGGATATTCAAGAGCAACGGGTGAAGTGGGTGTCGTCCTCGCAACCTCTGGACCTGGGGCAACAAACTGTGTTACTGGCATTGCGACAGCGTATATGGATTCAATTCCGATGGTGGTTTTAGCAGGGCAAGTGCCTAGTAACTTAATCGGTGATGATGCATTCCAAGAAACAGATATTGTTGGCTGTTCTAGGCCAATCGTTAAACATAGTTTTAACTGCCGTAATGCAGAAGAAATTCCCGCTGTACTCGCAAAAGCGTTTTACATAGCCAAAACTGGCCGTCCAGGTCCCGTGGTCGTAGAACTACCCAAAGATATCCTTAACCCTGCCCTGCTCTTTGATTTTGTTATGCCTGATGATATTGCGCTGAGATCCTACAATCCGAGTAAAAAAGGACACACAAAGCAAATTAAAAAAGCAGTGGCTGCAATCTTATCTGCCAAGAAACTCGTTGTGTATTCTGGCGGAGGGATTATTTTATCTGACACATCAGAACAACTCACTCAATTAGTCGAGTCATTAAATGCCCCCATTACCAATACATTAATGGGTCTTGGGGGAATTTCAGGTGTTCACCCAAACTTTATAGGTATGCTTGGGATGCACGGAAGTCTTGAAGCTAATAAAGCGATGGCAAATGCAGATGTAATTTTGGCTTTAGGCGCACGTTTTGATGATCGTGTCACAAACAATGTGAAGAAATTTTGTCCTAATGCAACCATTGTCCATGTTGATGTCGATCCAACTTCTATCTCTAAGACAATTGCGGCTCATATTCCAGTGGTGGGTGATTTACAAACTGTCTTATCACAATTGCAACATGCCCTTGATACAAGTCCTCTGTCTATTGATAGAGCTGCTCAAGAAGATTGGTGGCGAACAATTAATAACTGGCGTGAGCAGCAATGCCTAAATTACACCAAATCAGAGGGAAAAATAAAACCGCAAACGGTCATTGAAACACTTTACAAAGTCACCAATGGTGAAGCTTATATTAGTTCCGATGTCGGGCAACACCAGATGTTTGCCGCGCAATATTACCCATTTGATAAACCACGACAGTGGATTAATAGTGGTGGCCTTGGCACCATGGGGTTCGGTTTACCTGCTGCGATGGGTGTTAAATTAGCATTTCCCGAAAAAGAATCGGTCTGTGTGACTGGTGATGGTTCGATTCAAATGAATATACAAGAGTTATCGACCTGTATGCAGTATGGTTTGGCCGTAAAGATTATCTCCTTAAACAACCGCTCTTTAGGCATGGTAAGGCAATGGCAAGATATGATTTATTCTGGTCGTCATTCATCCTCCTACATGGAATCACTTCCAGACTTTGTCAAATTAGCAGAAAGTTATGGCCACGTTGGGATCCGCGTTGATCATCCTGATCAGCTTGAGGATGCACTTGCAACGGCCATGGCTATCACTGACAGATTAGTCTTTGTAGATATATGTGTCGACGAAACAGAGCATGTCTACCCTATGCAAATTCGTCTTGGTGCAATTGATGATATGTGGTTGAAAAAAGGAGTAAAAGCATAATGAGACGCGTCTTATCTATTTTATTAGAAAACGAGCCGGGTTCACTCTCTAGGATTGTCGGGTTATTTTCACAGCGGGCTTATAATATCGACAGCTTAACAGTCGGAACCACCGACGATAACTCGCTATCGCGTATCACTATCACAACGGTTGGGGATGATCGCATTATTGAACAAATTACCAAGCAAGTGAATAAGTTAGTTGATGTACTTAAAGTAATCGATCTCACTCAAAGTAATCACATCGAAAAAGAGCTTTTACTTATTAAAGTCCGAGCTGGGGATGAAACAACAAGAGCTGGCGTAACACGCATAGTCGATATCTTTGGTGGCGCAATCCTTGATATGGGGAAAACCTGTTATTCATTACAACTAGTTGGTAGTTCAGAAAAGCTGGCTTCTTTTATTGATACACTTCGAAATGAAACAGAGATAGTTGAAGTCGTCCGCTCCGGTGCAGTTGGAATAATGCGTGGCGATAAAGCCTTACGAGCTTAAACAAATAAAAAAGGGACTCTCGAGTCCCTTTTTTATTTAACTGCTAAACGTATAATTATACGTTAACGCTATCTTTTAAGCCTTTACCTGCTTTAAAAGAAGGGATGTTAGCAGCAGAAATTTGAATTTCAGCGCCAGTTTGTGGGTTACGGCCTGTACGCGCAGCACGGGCTTTCACTGAAAAAGTTCCAAAACCAACTAAAGCAACTGAATTGCCTTCTTTTAGAGAGTTAGAAACAGCACCGGTAAATGCATCAAGAGCACGGCTAGCAGCGGCTTTTGAAATCTCAGCATCTGTGGCGATTTTTTCAACTAATTGAGCTTTGTTCATTTCTAGATTCCTATTCTTTATTATTGTGCCTTCGCAGCCCTTATAGTTATGCATTTTTATAGCATTGGCAACCGCTATTTTCGATTTTTTAGATTTTTAGCTGTGTTTTTTTTACAAAAATGTAAAAATTTACGAACGGCTCTCTCAGCGTTACTAAAAAAGGAGCAAAGTGTATGCAAACAAGCTGAATTCATTGCAATAATAATGTATTTTTAATTCTAGCGGTCGATTTTTTTAGGTAATTTTCAGGCGTTTTATTGATCACCACCAGAATAAAATTCACAAATATGTAACATAGGTACATACTAAACACTGGCGAAAGGAGCATAAAAAATATTGCAATATCAGAAGTCATAATACCAATACATTCAAATGGGTTTAATCATTAGTCGTCTGGGATGACAAAAAGGTTGTAAAGATTACACCTTCCACTGATATTTTTTTAAGTCGACTCTATCGTTACGAAAAATAATCCCCTCTTTTTGTAAACAATTGAGCTGTTTAAGATACTTTTCGGAATCTTTTGCAAAGCTAATCTTTCCTTGGCTGTTGATTATTCGATACCAAGGTAATGTAGAGCCTTCCGGCAGATCTTTTAAACAACGTCCAACAAAACGTGCATATCCGGGTAAACCGGCTAATTTCGCGACCTGACCATAACTCGCAACAGTGCCCGCTGGTACAGCGCCAACCACTGTCCAAATGTGCGCTTGTTTAGATTCCAACTCATTACGTTCTTCTTTTTGTCGAGCCATAATAGTAGTTCTGATTATCGTACTTGATTCGATTAAGGATCACACCCGAAACGGTGGTCTCTGATTGAGTGAGTAATTCAATATCGTGATTAAATTTAGCTAAAGATGTTTTTTGTACATCTACAACCAGCGTTAACCCCCCTACATGCTTGCTAACCATTAGCGCATCACTTACCGACAAAATGGGCGGACACTCCAAAATAATCCGGTCATACTTTTTTTGTAAGGCAGTCAGCAAGTTTTCGAATCGTTTCATAGATAAAAATAACAATGGGTTCATTGGCCTTAATCCCGACGGCAGTACGTCGGCATTGATTTGTTCATTATGAAAGGTACATTGCTCAAAGTTATGCGTTTTAGCCAACAGATTCGTCAAACCGGGTCGATGCCGAGACTCGCCAAGAGCAACCGCAATGGATGGATCGCGTAAATCTGCATCAATAATAATAACGTTTTCTAATTCAGAAAATGACTTGGCTAATTGTAAACACGTCGATGATTTACCTTCGTTCGGCGTAAGGGAAGTCACGGCAATAATTTTTTGATCGCCAAGTTCTTTATCTAATGAGATTTTTGTTCGAATTGAGCGAATTGACTCTTGATAAATTTCAAACTGTTTGCCTGTTCCTATTAAGATTGGCTGACTTTTGTCTTTATTTTTATTACGAATTTTTGGCAGTTCGCCTAACACTTTATAACCATAGTGGTGCGCAATTTGACGGTAACGACGCTGGGCATCGGCAAAAAAATGGATCACTATCACCAAGATAATTGACAATACCATGCCCATCACTAACGAAATGGCTGCAATAAGCGCTTTTTTTGGTTTAATTGGAGACGAAGGTATCATCGCGGGATCGATAACGATGATATCTGTTGAATCATTAATATCTTTTAATAATTCCGTTTCCTTCTGTTTTGAGCTTAAGGATTCTAATAGTTTTAAATTCGCATCCACTGTGCGCTGTAATTTCTTAAATGCTTGCTCTTGCATAATCGCCGATTCAAGCTCAGCGTTTGCATCACGCTGCTTTTCTTCTAATTCGGTAATTTGCAGCGCTAAGTCGACTTTATTCTTAGCCATGGCTTCAATAAAAGCATTCACCTCTATCTCAAGCTGTTTATCTGTTTCACTGATTTTTAAAGCCATTGACTTGTAAACAGGGTGTTTTTCTAAATAACGCAATTTGATTTGTGATAATTGCGCACGCTGCAGCGCTTGTTGTTGAATCAGTTCTTTAATCAGTGGGGAGTTAGCCACTTCATTGATTAATAACAATTGCTCCAAATCATCATTGATCACAGCAACCTTAGTTTCAAAGCGCTCAAGCATGTCACGCTGAGTATTAAGTTCACGGATCTCCCGATAGAGTAACGCAATTTCTTGTTTTGCTATGGCGACACTGCTGCTGATATCAATCACATTGTGTGACTGGCGAAATTGATTTAATTTAGTTTCTTCAACCAAAAGTGCATCTTTCACAGCTTGTATTTTACTGTTAATCCAGTCATCGTTTTTTTCAGTGTGGGGCTGCATTAACTGGGTCTGATATTGCATGAAAGTTTGCGCCACTTGATTGGCAACCGTCGCTGTAAACGCTGCGTCCTGACTTTCAAAACTGATTTCGAGCAAGTTGGTTTTAGTGACCACCTGAATAGATAAGTGGTTTAATAAATCATCGCTGTCCCACTTTAAATGAGACGCAAATTGGTGCAGTTCCGTGGGGACGACTAATGATTCAACAATAGATTCTGCAAATTGAGCAGATTTTAGTAATTTTATCGTTGTATCAAGATCGTCACTGCTCGAAGCCATGCCGGGTACAAGTGACTGCAGAGGGTTGCTGCCTTTTGTGCCCTTTACCATCACTGTGGTGGTCGCTTTATAAATATTGGGCATGCGATCAACAATGCTAAGCCCAATAGCAAAGACCATGCTAGTTACAAGTAAAATAAACCATTTTTTAATCCAAAATAAAGAGATGAGATCAGCTAAATCAATCTCTTCTTCACTTGGTTTAAATGTCCCGGTTACCTGAGTCATCGATTAAAAAAAGCTCTTCTCAATTTTGATCACATCTCCTGGTAAAATAATAGTGTCAGCCTGAGCTAAAAATGTCGCTTTTTGTTGTCCTCGTTGAATTTGCCATTGTGTACGAGACGCCCGATCTTTCAGCCCACCAGATAAAGCGATGACTTGCTCTAAAGTAATATCAGGTTGATAGGTGTAACTCCCCGGGTTGCGCACTTCGCCATAGATGAAAAATGGCCGATAGCTTGATACTCTGATTGATACACTTGGTGACACAAGATAACCATCTTTTAACAGTGCTTCGATATGTGATTTGGCTTGCTGTTGAGTAAACCCAGATAACTGAATACTCCCTAACAAAGGAAAATCAACTTTCCCTTGCTGACTAATTTGACCAGAAAAAGCTAAGTCTGATTCTTGATAAACAGTGATGTTAACTGAATCACCCGCCCCGAGCTGATAAGCCTGATTAAACTCTGACGCTGCAACGTGTCCGATTAATAGAACAAATATTATTAGGATGACATTTGTGTAATTCACCATACATACTCCAAATTGAGATCCCATCTATTTTGTACTTTGTCGGCAAGTAGGTAATTATCTTTAGTTTTCAGTTGATTAAATGATAACTTAGCAATGATATCTTGCAATATTTGCCATTGCCAGCGAAGCTGCCACTGCCAAGAACGGTTCATTCTCGATGTGTTATCTAACTCGATTGTTTGATAATTGATTGTCGCATTTAAACTATGCTGCTGGCTGATCGCTAATTGATAGAAGACTTCCGCGCGTGTCCTCAGCTGTGTCAAAGCCTTTACAGACGTCGCAACCTCGGAGCGCTGTGACGTTAAAAAGCGCAATTGATGAAGTTCATTGATTAACCAATTGTCTTCTAATTGCCAATAAAAACCTTTGCTCTTGGAATCACCGCTTCGCTCGAACCAGCCTGTCACAAGTTTAAATTGGTGAGTACTGCCAAAATCGGTCTTAAAACCAAGCCCCATTTCATAAAGCATGCTATTGAGTGCTAAACGTTGTTCGTTTTGATAAGTTCCATGAAGTAACCAATCTGTATCTTCTGTCAATTGGTGACCATAAAGGCTATTGATATAATTTGTTTGAATATCAGTGAAAATTCCATTTGATTGAGTTTGCTTTCGAGTACTCTGACCCAGATCAAAATTCAAAAACTGAAGTTGCTGTGCTCGTCCTAACGATAATGACAGTTGGGCACTATTAAATGTTTCATCTAAGAAACGACTAGTTAAAAATTCAGCTTGTGAATCGCCATTGATTTTTAGTACATCATGGTGTCGAATGATGAAATCTATCTCTGTGCTCTCACTCAAAAATACATGTAACTGAGGCTCAAACACCACATCGTTATTATTTAACTCACTGTCATAACTGACTTGTCGGCTTGATATCGAAGCAGGCAGATACAGACCATACCCATCAAAAAGTCTTAACGTGTTTAACTGTGCCTGAGCGCTCAATAACGTTGATTGGCGTGGCTGAATTGTTGTGTTGTATAAGTTATCGTTCAGCTCTACTGCTACAGATGTCCTAAACTGATTGATTTCCTTATCCCAAACCACGTTGGCTTGACAAAAATGTGTAGACATTAAAAGCAAACAACTTACAGCAAATAAATACTTCAAAAAAAATACTCGCAGATGTTTTGTTGATTACGCTTAATTACTTGTAATAAAAATGTAATATAAACTATTTATTAATTTGGGACATTATGCGACTAAATGCTCTTATAAAACAAGTTATCAATTCTTATTTTTTCAATCAATTAAGTAGCTTAAAATAATAAAGAAGCCGAAAACTGATTGTGTCCCTATTAAATCATCCAATAAACAGTAAGTTAACAATTAGCCAATTAATAACTTTTGTACTTAAAGGATTTGGCTTAAATACAATCATTGCGCATGTAAATTTTGCAATAACTGCCAAAGCGATGTTGCCACCGCACCGTGTTCGCGATTTTTATTACGAAACACACGGATCTCAACACAGATAGCGTCATCATAATCATCGAGTAACACTTCAAATAAAACGCCCGAATCAAGTAAATGTTGGCAGGCTTTTCGGCTCATCATCGCCCAACCTGCACCGGCAACTACTAATCGAGTCAACATTGCCAGATCATCTGTTTTGATTAACTGAGAGCCTTCGACAATGTTGAGGTGCTCACTGTCAAATTCAAAGTTACTCTCTTTCAAACTCAAGGAACAATATTGTGCCAAATCACGAGAATGAGTCACGAGCCCCTGTACAAACAAACTCGGTGCAGCAACAATAACCAGCTCTAATTGACCAATAGCAAAACTATCGTATTGGCCTGTTGCTTGAAAAATATGAAACCAAGGGCCAATTCCAAGCTCGACAGATTGCTGTTTAACCTGATTAATGGCATTAAATCGACTGCCGCTATTGATCAAAAACTCTGTCGAAGGATACTGATTAAATAACTGCGTCAAACATTGATCGATATTGGCATCAACACAGCCTTCGTCATAACAAATACGATATTTGGCTTCATAACCTTGTGCTAAGCGCTTACCTAATACTCGTAACTGATTAGCATCATTTAATAATGATCGAGCTTGGCGAAAAAACAAAGCACCATGCTCTGTTAGGCAAAGCCGATACTGACTGCGGTCTAACAATAAAAAACCCAGTTCGTTTTCTAGCTTTTGAATAGACATACTCAGTGCAGGTTGTGTTTTGTGTAATATCTCGGCGGCCTTTTTAACACTGCCATAATCAACGACAGCTGCGAGGATCTTAATTTGCTCTAACGTCATAAATAATACTTATACAGATTATAATTTTATATAAATTTAATTTTACACCTTTTCACACTACTATTGCCGCTAAATTAACTATAAGTGAAATAAAAACCTATAGTTGTCATTACACTGTCCGACCTACTTGCTCCAAGGCAACGAAAATGCATATTAAAAAACAGCTTCTACTTCTTTTATTAACCATTTTTATCAGTGCGTGCAAAGATGAGCCTACCACCAGCGCAGCCCCATTGATCCGTCCTGTTAAATTATTTGAAGTTAAAAATCAAAACCAAGAAACGATGCGCAGCTTTCCAGCCGAAGTGGAGGCAAATCAAGGCTCATATTTAGCATTTAGGGTCAATGGAGAGCTAACAACCTTGCCTATTCTAGCAGGACAAGCTGTCGAAAAAGGTCAACTACTAGCAAAACTAGAACCTACTGACTTTTTATTGCAAGTGGATGATAGACAAGCTCGTTATGAACTAGCCGTCTCACAATTAGACCGGACCGCGTCTTTACTAGCTAAAGGGATTGCCAGTCAATCGGAATATGACCAAGCCAAGGCCAATAAACAAGTGGCCGAATCAGCTTTGCGTAAAGCACAAACAGATTACGAATACTCGCAATTAAAAGCGCCTTTCAGTGGCACTATCGCCAAAGTGTTTGTTAAAAATTATGAAAATATTCAGGCCAAGCAAAATATATTACGGCTAGAAACTCGTGATCTAATGGATGTCACAATACAAGTGCCTGAAAAGGTCGTTGCCAGAGTTGATAAAACACAAGACTATCAACCAAAAGTGATTTTTGATGGCTATCCAAACCAAGCTTATGATCTCACCGTCAAAGAATGGGACACGCAAGCAGATCCAAATACATTAACTTACCGGGTCGTATTTTCGTTGCCAGTACCAGACGATTTTAACTTATTGGCCGGTATGACGGGTAATGTCTATATCGACTTAGCGAAAATTACCAAAGGCCAACACGCTTATTTTTTGGTTCCTGTTGAAGCTGTCTTTTCAGAAGTAAACCCAAACACTAAAAAAGTCGAAAATGCTATCTGGCGATATGATCCTACTAGCAACCAAGTGAATAAGGTGATTGTTCAAACCGCTGAATTACATCGCAATGGCATCGAAGTCACTGGTGGATTAAATTTAGGCGACTTCATTGTCAGCGCTGGCGTGCATTCTCTGAATGAAAATCAAACAGTGCGCCCATGGCAACGTGAAAAAGGGCTGTGAGAATGAGCATTGCAAAACTGTCAATTGAGAAATCAGTCATTTCATGGATGCTCACATTACTGTTAGTAATAGGAGGGACTTTCTCGTATTTAGGATTAGGACAACTTGAAGATCCAGAATTTACTTTAAAAAAAGCCATGGTGATCACCGCCTACCCTGGTGCTTCGCCGCAGCAGGTTGAAGAAGAGGTCACCTACCCTATTGAAAATGTCATTCAGCAACTTCCTTATGTTGATTATGTGACTTCAATTTCGTCACCGGGTATGTCGCAGATCTCTGTCGAGATGAAAAGTACATACCGTAAAGAGCAGCTCAGACAAATTTGGGATGAGCTTAGACGTAAAATTAATGATTTATCGCCCTCTCTGCCACAAGGTGTTATGCCATCAAAAGTGATGGATGACTTTGGCGATGTCTACGGTGTGATGTTTGCCATCACAGGTGATGGCTATTCGTATGATGAATTACGAGACTATGCCGACTATTTACGCCGCGAATTAGTACTGGTTGATGGTGTTGGCAAAGTGGTTATGGCTGGAGAACAACAACCACAAGTATTGGTCGAGATATCGACCCATAAATTGGCTAACTTAGGCATCTCTGCCAACCAAATATTCAGTCTATTACAAAACCAAAACACCGTCTCTAATGCTGGGAAAATAAAAGTAGGCAGTGAATCGATTCGCTTACACCCCACCGGAGAGTTTAAGAATGTCAAAGAGTTAGAAAACTTGCTTATCTCGAGCCCCGGCGCATCTGAACTGATTTATTTAGGCGATGTTGCAACCGTTAGCAGAGGGTATGCAGAAGTGCCAACCAATAGAATGCATTATGGTGCGGAGCAAGCGTTAGTCCTCGGCGTGTCATTTAGTAGCGGTGTCAATGTGGTCGAAGTAGGTCAACGATTAGCGGAACACCTTAATCAATTAGAGTACCAACGCCCCCATGGGATGGACGTGCATACTATCTATAACCAACCTGTCGAGGTCGAACAGTCAGTCAATGATTTTATCGTGTCATTACTCGAAGCGGTCGCAATCGTTATTATTGTTTTATTGGTTTTTATGGGTGTGAAAAGTGGTTTGTTGATTGGGCTGATTTTGTTGATCACAGTCCTTGGTACTTTTATATTCATGAAATTATTTGCCATAGACTTACAGCGAATTTCTTTGGGCGCCTTAATCATCGCACTCGGTATGTTGGTCGATAACGCGATAGTCATCACTGAAGGGATCTTAATTGGGATACAAAAAGGACGCACTAGACTGCAAGCCGCTGTTGATATTGTCGAGCAAACAAAGTGGCCACTACTCGGTGCAACGGTAATTGCGATTACGGCATTCGCCCCGATTGGTTTAAGTGCCGATGCAACTGGCGAATTTGCCGGTAGCCTGTTTAGTGTGCTCCTAATTTCATTATTATTAAGCTGGTTCACAGCGATTACATTAACGCCTTTTTTCGCCCATTTATTATTTCGAGATACAGTAACCAGTCAACAATCAGCAGATCCGTACCAAGGGTTTATTTATGATATTTATAAACGTGTGTTACACACGAGTTTACATTATCGTAAAACCACCTTATTGGTTATGTTACTCGCCTTAGTTGTTTCGGTGGTTGGCTTTGGAAAAATCAAACAGTCTTTTTTCCCGGCATCGAATACTCCTATGTTTTATTTGGATTATTGGCGTTTTCAAGGCTCTGATATTCGTCAAACAGAGGCTGACGTAACTAAGATTGAACGATACTTGCTCGATAAACCAGAAGTCGTTGATGTGACGAGCACTATCGGCCAAGGCGCACCGCGCTTTATGCTGACCTACTCGCCAGAAAAATCGTATTCGGCGTATGCACAATTAATCATTCGCGTTCAACATGCCGAGCAACTTGAACCACTGATAGCGGACTTAAGGGCCTATAGCCAAGCGCAGTTATTAGATGCGCAAGTAAAGCTAAAACGCATGGAAATTGGCCCATCAACAGATGCTAAAATTGAAGCGCGCTTTTCTGGCCCCGATCCGATCATCCTCAGAGAATTAGCCGCTCAAGCTAAAGCTGTGTTAGCGAATGATGCGGGGGCTATGAATATCAAAGATGACTGGCGCGCACGCACAAAAGTGATCCGCCCACAATTTAATGAACAAAAAGCACGCCGTTTAGGAATAAGCAAAGCAGATTTAGATCAGCTATTACTGACCAGCTTATCAGGAAAACAGGTCGGTGTTTATCGTGAAGGCACGCAAACCTTACCCATAATCGCGCGCTCGCCGGCGAATGAACGATTACATGTTGATAGTTTGAATGACTTGCAAATTTATAGCCCGGCCCTTCAGGTGTATATTCCAATTAGTCAAATTGTTGATGGGTTTGAAACCCATTCTGAAGACAGTTTAGTGATGCGCCGAGACCGAAAGCGCACCATTACCGTTATGGCCGATCACGATATTCTCGGCAATGAGACGGCCGCAAAATTATTTGCGCGAATCAAAAGCCCAATTGAAGCCATACAGTTACCTCATGGTTACCAACTTGAATGGGGGGGCGAGTTTGAGTCTTCTTCCAAAGCAAAAACAGCTATCTTTGGTTCGTTGCCGCTAGGCTATATCGCAATGTTTGCGATTACGGTTTTATTATTTAATAGCGTTAAAAAGCCACTGGTGATCTGGGCTACTGTGCCACTTGCGATGATTGGTGTGAGCGCTGGTTTATTTGTTACGGCAAGCCCTTTTAGCTTTATGGCGTTACTTGGCTTGCTGAGCTTATCTGGCATGTTAATCAAAAATGGCATTGTGCTAGTTGATCAAATCAATCTAGAGCTCAGCCAAGGCGCCTCTCCTTATCATGCTATTTTTGATTCTGCCGTCTCTCGGGTACGTCCTGTGGCAATGGCTGCCATTACCACTATTTTAGGTATGATCCCGTTATTATTTGATGTGTTTTTCAAATCCATGGCTGTCACTATTATGTTTGGATTAGGTTTTGCGACAATTTTAACCCTAATCGTAGTGCCTGTTTTGTACGCGATGATTTTCAAAATAAAATCAGATGACATTTAGCACAAATTAACCTTTAATCGATTGAACAAATAAGTGAGTCACTGCGACTCACTTATTATTCTATAAAAAATAGACACAGCTTACTCTTATTCGCTTATCAAGCGACCTCGCTTTAACACCCCATCACTTTTAAAACAAACATTCTGGATCTGCTCAGCATTAAAAATGCGCATTACTTATCTTCAACATAGTTTTTAATATCTTCATTTATAAAACGCCCAAAACGTACCATTGGCATAATTTTAGGGATAAAAGGCGAGTTTGATGCCTTCAATGCAGCTATATCATAAATACTTTCAACCACGTGAGAGTAAAAATGCCGTAAAAGAGATGAACTATCCCGCTTTCTGCTCATTCATTCACCTTTAGGTTAATTCCACCTTAAATTATCAATAATTCACTTTTAAAACGCACTAAATCAGCACTTGTTAGATAAATACTTCAAACTGGCTTGTTAATACCTAATCAAAAAAGCAACAAAAATTTAAAAAAACCTTTGCAATTAACGCTTGAGTAACATAGGATTCTCAACTTGAAATATATTGTATACAATATATTTCAAAACACTCTGGGAATAAGGACTCATTATGACAACCAACAATAAGAACAACTTTAGACTTAAAGCCACCGCAGCAGCCATCGCCTGTATGCTCGGTACAATTTCATTGCCATCTGTTGCAAATGACTCATTTAACGGTGTTGTTAAAGGCACGATTAGTACCACTAACAATATCAATGCAGCTGGTGCCACAATAACAGTAAAACACAAAGAAAAAGGCATCACACGGACAGTCACCGCAGATGAAAATGGCCAGTACACACTTAGAAAGCTCCCGATCGGATTATATTCGATGACGATTTCAAAGCCTGGCTTTGAAACCGTTGAAGAGTTTGACTTAGATGTAAAGCTTGGCTCAGCGATTGTGTACAATGGCGTATTGATCAACGAAGGCAGTGATATAGAGCGTATTTCTGTCAATGCCAATGCAATTGCTCGTATCGATACAGCATCGTCAACAGCAGGTGTTGTTGTCACGGACTCTGAACTGGCTTTACTTCCGGTAGAATCAGGTTTTAATAGTGCGGTGTTACTTGCACCTGGTACGAACGCGACCAATGGTGGAAACTTTAACGGCTCTCCATCAATTGGTGGCAGTTCTTCAGCAGAAAACGGTTATTACCTAAACGGATTAAATGTCACCACGCTTAAAACTGGTTTAGGTTCAATTTCGCTACCTTGGGAAGCAATCTCACAAACAGAGGTTCAAACCGGTGGGGTTTCTGCTGAATTTGGCAGCGCAATTGGCGGTATTGTTAATGCCGTATCTAAGTCAGGTTCGAATGATTTTAACTTTGGTGTTGAGGCTCGAATCGATCCTGAATCATTAAACAGCCATCATGATGATCTATTTTATCGTAACGGCGATATTTACTCGAATTCTTCAGATGATGAAGCCACATTCAAACGTTTATCGGTATGGGCTAGCGGCGCGTTAGTTGAAGATCAAGTGTTTGTATATGCCCTTTTCGCACCACAACGTAATGATTACATTGCTGCAGGCAGTAACTCTTTATCTGATGGACGTTCAGAGTCTGATCGTTGGTTTGCCAAATTAGACTGGTTTATTAATGAAAATCATTCGATTGAATTCACTAGCATCAACTTTGAAAATAAAAATACCTACAAAACTTACGATTACGATTGGCAAACAGATGAGCGTGATGGTGAAGGCACCTTAGGTACAACTAAAACCGGTGGTGATGTTTTAGGTCTTAAATACAGTGGTTTAATCAGCGATGATGTATCGATTGAAGTAATTGCAGGGCGTGTAACTGACCAAACCTTTAATACCGCAGCCGATGCCCTGCCTTGGGTTGGCTCTTATTTATATGATGGCTATCGTCAATTATCAAATCATACTTCGTCAACCATCACCGAAAGTGAATTCACTCGTGACCAATTTAGAGCGGATCTCATGTGGAGCTTGGACGACCATTCATTCAAATTTGGTGTGGATTACTACGATACGCATATCGATCATCAATCAACTCAAAATGGTGAAGGCAGCGCACAAGGTTGGTGGTATGTTGAAACAGCAACAGGCTCTGACAAATCTGGTTTAGCTGCTGGGACGCCTTATATTGACCAACGCATTCGTCGTGATTTTTCAGACTCGCATGTTAAGTCGTTATCTTTTTATGCCCAAGATTCATGGCAAGCGACCGATCAGTTAGTGTTAAATCTTGGCGTTCGTTATAGCCAATTTACCAATGAAATGTCCGATGGCCAAAGCTATGTCGACGTTGACAACCAAATTGCTCCACGTCTGCAAGCGATTTATGACTTAAATGGGGATGGAGAAAGTAAATTATTTGCCACATTTGGCCGTTATTTCCAACCTGTTTCAGCCAATATGAATATTGTACAAGGTGGCTCGCGTCGTGATGAGCACTGGTACTACAACACCGATGCACTGGACATCGATGGTCATCCAGTGATCAACGCAGATGGTTCACCCAGCCGTGGTGAGCAAGTGAATTATTTCTTAGCTCAATCGGGTGAAGGTGCGCCGGGCTCTAAAGCCTCAGCAAACTTAAAATCAATGTTCTCAGATGAGTTCACGGCAGGTTATCAAACTGAAGTGTTTGAAGGGGACATGACCTTTGGTGTACGGGGTATTTATCGTGAGCTCAAACGCTCTATTGAAGATGCCGATCTGCAAACCGTCTTGCAAAATTGGTATAAAAAGCAAGGTATTGAATCTAATGGCTGGATTGATGGCTGGATTTTATTTAACCCCGGCAGTGGCTTAGATGTTAATTACGACTTCAACGGCGATGGCAATATCGATCATATTGTGTTGTCTGCTGATGAAGTGGCACAACCTCAATCTGAACGTAAATATGCGGCTCTAGAATTCACCTTAGACGGTGCAGTTAACGATCAAATCAATATAAATGCATCCTATACCTGGTCGCACCTTTGGGGAAATACAGCAGGACTTGTTAATGATGATGATGATCAGGCCGATCCGGGTTGGACTGTATCCTATGACTATGCAGGGCTTCAAGATCATGCTGCGGGTAACTTACCAAGCGATCGCCGCCATGCTTTCAAGTTATTTGGTAGCTACCAAGTAACCGATGATTTAGTGATCGGTTTAAACAGTACACTAATTGACGGTAAGCCAATTAACAAAATGGGGATCCACCCATTTGGGGTCGACTCTTGCGCCGCTGGTATGCCATGGGAATCATGCCCAAGTAATACTGAACGTGGTCATGGTGCTTCGTTTTATGACGAAAATGGCAATCCATCACCACGTGGAACCGCGGGTACAACTGATTGGGTCGCGCAGTTTGACTTATCAGCCAGTTATACATTGGATTTGTTTGAAAATAATCTGGTCTTAAAAGGCACAGTTTACAACCTATTTAATAGTGATACACAAACCACTGTCTATCAAAATGGAACTACGACAAATGATAATGGTGATGTTGTTGCCAATCCTAACTGGGGCATGACCACAGGCCGTCAAGGCGCACGTTATGTTTCTTTAACCGCTCGTTATGAGTTTTAGGGAGTAATTTAACTAAACTTACTGCCTAATTTTGTCTAGTATCGTTTCGAACCATAAGCACGTTAAAACGGTAAAAGTTGGGCAGTGAGTTTGTTTTTGGAGTGTCAGTACTAAAGAAGGGTTACAGGATGTAATGTGTTCATTTCGTGTCATGACACAACTCTTCTTTACCGCTTTCATTTGAAAGTTCCCTGAATATTACCAAGCTACTTAATTCTGAGTGGCTTTTTTATCTCTGTGTTTTATTTAATTCTTATTTGTCAGACATAAAAAAACGCAGATACACTCTGCGTTTTAAGAATTATAAACTCATTAATCTGAATTTTGATTAGTTACTGATGCTTGCCCATAGGTCATATTCATCTGAATGCTCAATTAGGCCTTTTACCACATCACCTGGCTTCAAATTCGTCTCGCCATTTAAGTACACAACACCATCGATTTCAGGGGCATCGGCAAAGGTTCGGCCAATTGCACCTTCTTCATCGACTTCATCAATCAGAATGTCCATCGTCTGACCAACGCGCTGAGCTAAACGGTTTTTACTGATAGCTTGTTGCTTAATCATAAAACGCTCAAAACGATCTTGCATTATCTCTTCAGGAACAGGCTCTGCTAATTCATTCGCTTTAGCCCCTTCGATTGGTGAATATTTGAAACAACCAACTCGGTCCAACTGTGCTTCTTCAAGCCAGTCGAGCAGAATTTGAAAGTCTTCTTCGGTTTCACCCGGAAAACCAACAATAAAGGTTGAGCGAATAACCAGTTCAGGGCAAAGCTCTCGCCATTTTTTAATTCGATCTAAAGTACGCTCAGCTTGACCCGGGCGCTTCATCATTTTCAAGACTCGCGGGCTTGCATGTTGAAATGGAATATCTAAATACGGCAGTAATTTGCCTTCAGCCATCAACGGAATAATGTTATCTACATGCGGATACGGATAGACATAATGTAAACGCACCCAAATACCCAGTTTATTCAATGCCTGACATAAATTAAGCATATCTGTTTTAACCGGCATGCCGTTCCAAAAACCTGTTTTGCCTTTAACATCAACCCCATAAGCACTGGTATCTTGGCTGATGACTAATAGCTCTTTCACGCCTGCTTGCTTTAGACGCTCAGCTTCTTGAAGTACATCACCAATAGGCCTAGAGACTAAATCACCACGCATTGACGGGATAATGCAAAAAGTACAGCGGTGGTTACAACCCTCTGATATTTTTAAGTAGGCATAGTGCTTAGGTGTCAATTTAACACCTTGATCTGGCACTAAACTCATCAACGGATTCATCGGTGGTTGAGGCGCAAACTCATGCACATGTTCCATCACATTTTCATAGGCATGCGGGCCGGTAATACCCAGTACATTTGGGTGAACTTCTCGGATTTCATCTTCTCGTGCGCCAAGACATCCCGTCACAATGACTTTGCCATTTTCTTTGAGGGCTTCACCTATGGTATCTAACGACTCTTGCACCGCGCTATCGATAAAACCACAGGTATTGACGATGACCACATCAGAATCGTGGTAGCTACTGACCACTTCGTACCCTTCAGTTCTTAATTGCGTTAAAATTCGTTCAGAATCAACTAAGTTCTTAGGACAACCTAAACTCACAAAGCCTACCTTAGAACCCGCTTTAGCCTCAATTTTAGCTGAAGACGCCTCTTGGGCAGCCAATGTTTTAGCAGGTGTTTCTAGGGTGGTGGTTTGTTTGGGATTAAAGGTTTCTACTGTCATGGTTTACCTGTTATGTGTGACGCGCAAATGCTGGGGGCGAATTATAGCCTAAACATTGCCATCAAGTAAGCTACTCTCATCAATTTGTCATCATTCCTCACTGAAGGCTGACACCACTTTAAATTGAACTTTATTTATCTATGACTCGTATCTGACAGTATGTTTTAACAATATTGAATTTGATTATGCAATTGGGTGTATTTCCTTTACCTATCTTTTTACTTCCAGGTGGCGTCACTCGCCTGAGGATTTTTGAACCTCGTTACATACGTTTGGTAAAAGAAGCAATCACCCAACAAGGCTTTGCTTTATCAACTTACAACAATGAGCCGCCATACAACAGCTCTGAACATGCTGCTTGGGTTGACATTATCGACTTCTCAACCTTAGAAGATGGTTTGTTGTCTATTGATGTCAAAGCAAAGAGCTTAGTGAGCTTACGTGACTTTACAATCGAGAAAGATCAGCTTAAAAAAGCAACCGCAAAGCAAATTGAACACTGGTCTGCAAAAGAGAACTGTGACAAATCAGCAGCGCTCGCTCAAGAGCTTGAGTCTATTTTTAATGCGAACCCAGATTTTTCTGCGCTCTATCAACAGCATGAATATGACAACCCGAATTGGGTGTGCGCGCGGTTTATAGAGATTTTGCCCTTATCAATACAAAAAAAATACGAATTTATTCAACCAAATAGCTATGGACTCTGCCTAGATTTCTTGCATACTTTGATTATCGGTGAAAAATAGGTGATCTCACTTAACGTTTATACCGTATAGGTAATTATCTAAACTAAACATGTGATTATTATGCAACTGTCTGTCGCAAACGAGGGTCAAGCAACCCCTCGTAAAAAAAGAAATCAAACAATGAGTCCAGAAGAATCACAGCAACTTAAAGATTGGCTAAGTGACATCGCTGTTCATCGCGATAAAGCAGCGTTTTCTCACATCTTTAAGTGGTTTGCGCCAAAAATTATCCGTTTCGGAATTAAGCAGCTCAACACGGAAGCTGCGGCTAACGAGCTGTTACAAGATACAATGAGCAACGTTTGGAGAAAATCCCATTTGTTTGACTCAGACAAAGGCGCAGCGACTACTTGGGTTTACACTATTATGCGTAATGTCTCTTTTGATATGTTACGAAAAGTGCGCTCGCAAAGAGAAGACTTCTTAAGTGATGATATTTGGCCAATTGTTGAAGCGGAAAATGTTGAAGAAGAAGTCTTCAATGACCACTTAATGGAAGGTCAAATAGCTCAATATTTAGAGTTACTTCCAGAGGCACAAAAACAAGTCATTCAAGGGGTTTACTTTCAAGAATTATCCCAAGAGCAGCTTGCTGAACAGCTCAATATTCCCTTAGGCACAGTAAAATCCAGACTTAGGTTAGCTTTAAACAAACTTAAACAGCAACTAGGAGACATCCAATGATTACTTTTCATCCAGAGCATGACCTCCTTTGCCAGTTTGTGGCCGCTGAGTTACCCGCTTCATTAAGCGCCGCTATTTCTATGCATGCAGAGCTTTGTCCGAAGTGTGCAAAAGAAATAGAACAACTTACTTTTCTTGCTTCTGAGCAATTTAGTCAGGTAGATACACAAGAAGACACTTCAATTTCACAAACGGACTACTCAGACCTCAATATTGACGACATGATCAATGCAATTTGCTCTGATATTGCCACAGATACACCTGTTGTTAGTGAATTGCCGCAGGTTGAAATTAAAGGTCAAGTCTATTCATTACCTAGGGCACTGCGTTCAACATCGATGTCTGGCTGGTATAAAATGGGCAAACTGAGCCGCGCTCGGATTGATTTAAACGAAGGGGCCCTTCATGCCAGTTTACTGCACATAGATAAAGAAGGCTCAGTACCACAGCATACTCATAAAGGCTTCGAGCTGACTTTATTATTAGAAGGCAGTTTTAAAGATGAGATGGGCACGTATGTGAAAGGCGATTTTATTATGCTGGATGGTGAACACACTCATAATCCCATTACTGAAAAGGGCTGTTTATGTTTTACAGTGGCGGACGATGCTCTACACTTTACACAAGGATTTTCAAAACTTCTGAATCCGCTTGGTAGTTTTATTTATTAGGATATTCTATGAAAAAGCCCCAATCTGAGATTGTTATAGGAATTAGTGCCTGCGTAGAAGGTCAGCAGGTTCGATTTGATAGAGGGCATAAGAAGTCAGACTTTTGTGTTGATGAACTAGGCAAGCACGTTAAATACCGTGCTTTTTGCCCAGAAGTGGCAATTGGTTTGCCTATTCCGCGCCCGACTATCAGACAAATAAAAAAAGGTGATTTAATTGCTGTCAGTCGCCCTGATGGATCTGGTGATGTCTCTGATTCTTTAACTGCGTATGGTCAAAAAACCGCTCAAGAGATCAGTGAGCTGAGTGGTTTTATTTTCTGCCAAAAAAGTCCAAGTTGTGGCATGGAGCGGGTAAAAGTCTACTACGAACACGGTAAGAGTTCAGAATCCACCGGAGTAGGCCTGTTCGCCAAGGAGATTATGGCGGCAAACCCATTGCTACCATGCGAAGAGAACGGTCGCTTAAACGACTTAGGCTTACGTGAAAACTTTGTGATGCGAGTCTTTACTTATAAACACTGGCAAGATCTTGTCGCTTCTGGTTTAACCAAACACAAAATGATGACTTTTCACAGCGAACATAAATACTTGTTGATGAGCCATCACCTCCCAACCTACAAGTCCCTCGGCCAACTTTTAGCGCGTGCTGATTTAACCGTGGAAGAGATGGCGGATGCATACATTACAGGTTTAATGTTGGGACTCAAACACATTGCGACGCGTAAAACTCATAGCAATACGTTGCAGCATTTACAAGGATATTTCAAGAAACAGCTTGATAAAATGCAAAAGCAAGAATTAGTACAACAGATAGATGATTACAGAGCAGGACTCGTGCCACTACTGGTACCGCTGACACTGATCAATCATTATCTCAAGCAACATCCTAAGGAATATTTAGCTGCGCAGGTGTATTTATCGCCATACCCTCAGGATTTAAAACTGAGGTATGGTTATTGATGAATGTCATTTGGTTTCGCCGCGATTTACGCATTGACGATAATCCGGCTTTAGCTGCAGCAATCCAATCTGGGCCGACACGGGCCCTTTTTATCGCCACGCCTGATCAGTGGCTACAACACGATATGGCGCCCATTCAAGTCGACTTTATCGAACGTCACCTCAATTTACTCGCTAAGCAACTGAGTCAATACAACATCCACTTAGATGTGTTAGTTTCGACGGATTTTAATCAACAAACAGCTGTTTTAAAACAATATTGTTTAGAGCATCAAGTGGAGAATCTTTTTGCTAACGAAGAGCTTGAACTCAATGAACGTCTTCGAGATAAGTCAGTTACAGACTCTGGCATATCACTTCACTTGTTTGAAGCCGATGTGATTGTTCCAAAAGGACAAGTGGTCAATGGCAAAAACGAGATGTATAAGGTCTTCACACCGTTTCGAAATGCATGGTTAAACCAACTGAGAAATCTTGGCATTGGGTTAGCGCCGCACCCAGCAAGTTTGCTAACAAATACTGATGAACCAACGGTGCAGCCAATGATTGAGCTAACTGCTAATAAACAATGCTCAAAAAAATGGCCGTTAGCCGATGTGGTATTAAAAAAAGTCCTGCCGGATTTTATTGAAACAAAACATGCAGATTACAAACAGTACCGAGACTTTCCGGCGCAAAAAGGCACATCAGGATTATCCCCCTATTTAGCCATTGGCGCTATCAGTCCAAAACGATTAGTGATTGAAGTATTACAACACAACCCACATCTGCTTGAAGATCCCAAAGCTGAGTTATTTTGTTGGTTAAATGAACTGGCTTGGCGTGATTTCTACAAACATTTATTGTTTCATGAACCAAACTTAATCAAACATCGTAATTTTCAAGATAAATATGATGCCTTAAACTGGCCAAATAACCCTGATTACTTTGAAGCATGGTGTCAAGGCAAAACAGGCTATCCATTGGTTGATGCTGCAATGCGCCAGTTAACCACAACGGGCTGGATGCATAATCGATTACGTATGGTCGTAGCAAGTTTCCTGACTAAGCACCTATTGGTTGATTGGCGGTTGGGTGAGCAATTTTTTATGCAACACCTGATTGATGGCGATTTTTCAGCGAACAATGGTGGTTGGCAATGGGCAGCGGGTACTGGGTGTGATGCCCAGCCATACTTTCGGGTATTTAACCCAATCACACAAAGCGAAAAATTTGATCCTGATGGCTCTTTCATCCGTAAATATTTACCAGAACTCAATGATATACCAATCAAACATATCCACTTGCCGCAATCATATCTTGCAGCAACCGGTCAGCTAAATTGTTACTGGGACGTCATTGTTGAGCATAAACAAGCCAGAGCAACTGCGCTTGATTTTTATAAGCATCAGCTGGGAAGTACTTAATGGGACAAACCACATCAATTACACTTGAAGCTACCGATAATTCATCATGGTTAGATGAATTTGTCGATGTTTATCAACGCTTAAATAAAGATAACCTTGCCCTACTGACCCGTATTTATCATTTTAATGTTGTATTTGAAGATCCTTTGCATCGTGTTACTGGTCGCAGTGCTTTAACTGAATATTTCGAACACATGTATGCCAATGTTACCAGCATTGAATTTGATATTACCGACCGATTTGTGTCAGGCAATAAAGCGGCTCTGTATTGGACTATGACTTATCAACATAGCCGATTAAATGGAGGTTGCCCAATACGTGTATTAGGTCATTCTCGATTAGAAATGATGGACAAAAAAGTCATCGCCCATCGGGATTACTTTGATTTGGGGCAGTTGTTGTATGAGCACATCCCTTTATATGGCACGACTGTGCGCTGGTTGAAAAAGAAGGCATCCCAATGAAAACTGTGCTCATTACAGGCGCCTCATCTGGTATTGGCCAAGCCTTGTGTGTCGAATACGCATCACTCGGTTATCAAGTCTTTGGAGGTGGTCGAAATCAAGAGCGTTTAGAGGCATTGGCGCAGTCATACCCAAATGTTGTGCCCTTGATTTGTGATTTAACCGATTTAGCAAAGATTCAATCTGCGTCTCAAGAGTTACCAGCGCTAGATTTATTGATTTTAAATGCCGGGAATTGCGAATACATCGATGATCCAATTAATTTTGATGCCCAATTATTTAACCGCGTGATCCAAGCAAACCTTATTTCTGTCGCAAACAGCCTAAGTGTGTGGCTTAAATTAGTTAAACAAGGTGGCACTGTGGCGTTTAATAGCTCAAGTGCGACTTTTTTACCGCTTCCCCGTGCTGAAGCCTACGGCGCATCAAAGGCCGCGGTCAGTTATTTAGCCAACACATTGCGCATCGATTTAAAAAGCAAAGGGATTCATGTGTCCCTTATCCATCCTGGATTTGTTGAAACGCCGTTAACTGAAAAAAACACTTTCCCGATGCCGAGTATCGTCACGGCCGAACAAGCTGCAGTGATAATCCGAAGAGGGCTGGATAAAAACAAAAACGAAATTAATTTTCCCCGCGCATTTATTTTTATAATGAAGCTGATGGCTCATTTACCTAATGTCGTGTGGCAAAAAATTGCATTAAGGATGATTTGAAAATGAAAAATATCGCCATCATCGGCAGCGGAATATCAGGCTTAACCAGCGCTTACCTTTTAAGCAAAGAGCACCAGGTAACCGTTTTCGAAAAAAATGACTATATCGGTGGTCATACTGCCACAAAAGACATCGAGTTAGAGGGCAAACAGTACGCAATTGACACTGGCTTTATTGTTTGTAACGACCGCACTTATCCGAATTTTTTAAAGCTTTTAAGTCAACTTGACGTGCCGTTACAGCCTACTGAAATGAGCTTTAGTGTCATGAACTCAGTCAATGGACTCGAATACAACGGCAACAATCTCAACAGCTTATTCGCTCAACGTCGAAATGTGTTGCGCCCGCAATTTTGGTCACTGATTAATGAAATTCTGAAATTTAACAAACAATGTAAGTCTTTATACGCCAGTAATGACATTGCCCCCCAACTCACTCTTGGCGACTTTTTGACACAACACCAATTTAGCGATTATTTTTGTCAAAATTATATTTTACCGATGGGCGCTGCTATTTGGTCAACCAGCTTAGTTGAAATGAAAGCCTTTCAACTCAGGTTTTTCGTCCAGTTTTTTTATAATCATGGCTTATTAAATGTCAATGATAGACCGCAGTGGTATGTGATACCGGGTGGCTCTCGAGAATATATTTCGCCATTGATTCGACGTTTTAAAGATAACATTGAGTTAAATAGCCAGCTTAACAGTGTTACTCGGGAAAAAGACGGCATCAGGTTAGCATTTAAAGACGGCTCATTACGCCAATTCGACGAAGTGGTGTTTGCTTGTCATTCTGACGAAGCTCTCGCGCTGTTAGCTGATGCGACAGAGGTTGAAAAAAGTGTGTTAGGCGATATTCCTTACAGTAAAAATACCGTTACACTTCACACCGATACAAGCTTATTACCTGTTCGCAAACTCGCATGGGCAAGTTGGAATTATCAGATTAATGAGCATCTTAATCGCCCAGCTTGTGTGACTTATAACATGAATATTTTACAAGGCCTGACTGCTGATCACACATTTTGTGTCACCCTTAATCAATCAGAAGAAATAGACCCGAGTAAAGTCCTCGGTGAATTTATTTACCACCACCCTGTATTTAATCATCAAAGCCTGAGCGCTCAACAGCGCCGTGCTGAAATATGCGGCAGGAATCACACTCATTTTACGGGTGCATATTGGCATAACGGTTTTCATGAAGATGGCGTTCGCAGTGCTGTCGAAATGGCCGAACGATTTGGTATCGCGCTATGATCTTGAACAGTGGTGTGTACAAAGGGCCAATCCGCCACAGGCGCTTTAGCCCAACAGCACACCAATTTAGCTATCAATTATCTATGTTTGTTATTGACTTAGATGAATTGCCCACTTTAAGTGACGCTCACCCATTATTTGGCACTTGTTGGTATCACCCGATTCGTTTTAGAGAAAAAGATTATCTTAAAAATGAACCTGGACAGTTAAAGCAACGTATAGTTAACAAAGTAACTCAATTGGGTGGTCAATGGGATGGGCATAAAGTGGTAATGATTGCACAGTGCCGTAGCCTTGGTCTTTATTTCAGCCCAATAAACTTATTTTATTGTTATGACATTGATGGTTCATGTACTTGGATGCTAGCAGAAGTCAGCAATACACCTTGGAATCAACGTCACTATTATTTGGTTAGCATTAACAGCGATAAGTTAACTGACAAAACATTCCATGTATCGCCATTTATGGCAATGCAAATGAAATACAAGTGGGTGGTGAGTTTACCGACAAGCCGGTTAAACGTTCATATTGAAAATCACCCAGATGATGAAACACACGCAAAAGTATTTGATGCGACGATGGCCTTAACCAAGCAACCATTTGATTGTTTAGCATCGGTACGAACTTGGCTTAGTTTGCCTTTCATGACACTCAAGGTGGTGAGCGGTATTTATTGGCAAGCACTCAAGTTATTTTTAAAACGTGTGCCTTTTGTCCCTTATCAACATCGTTGAGGTAACTATGGAACAAACACAACAACTTGCACTCAATAGCAACATCAGCTGGTTTAATAACAAATGCCGTAAGATTGTATTTGAATTACTCAATCAGTTAGACAATGCGGCCATCGAAATCCATGAAGGGGCTAATTGCCATGTGTTTGGTAACACACGTGCCAACCTCAAAGGTCAAATGCATATCCACGATGTGACCTGTTATATCGACTTCATCAAAGGCGGCAGTATTGCAGCAGCCGAGGGCTACTTAGCTAAAAAATGGACCACTCCTGATTTAACGTCTTTGGTTCGGGTCTTTGCTCGTAGTCAGAAACAACTCGATGAACTCGAACAAAAAGCCGGCGTTGTCGCGAAAATAAAAAATGCGCTGTTGAACTTTAAAAACGCCAACACCCAAAGCGGTTCAAAAAAGAACATTTTAGCGCATTATGATCTTGGCAATGACTTATATACCCGCTTCCTTGATAACTCGATGATGTATTCGTGTGCGTTTTATAAACACCCCGATGATTCATTAGCCCAAGCACAAACAAATAAATTAGCTGCAATCTGTGACAAGCTAGATTTGCAATCAGACGATCATTTAATTGAAATTGGCACTGGCTGGGGAGGCCTCGCCATTTATGCAGCGACCCATTATGGCTGCAAAGTGACCACGACGACGATTTCTGATGCTCAATATGAGTTCGCACAACAAAAAGTTAATGACCTTGGATTAAGTGACAAAATTACCTTGCTTAAAAAAGATTATCGTTTACTGGAAGGTCAGTATGACAAATTAGTCTCAATTGAAATGATTGAAGCGGTTGGCCATTCATTTTTACCGAGTTTTTTCAGTAAGTGTAATTCTCTTCTAAAAGATAACGGAAAAATGCTGATTCAAGCAATCACCATCGCAGATCAACGTTATGATCAATACCGTAAAAGCGTCGACTTTATTCAAAAGTATATTTTTCCAGGCGGATGTTTACCTTCCATTGCGGTGATGAGTGAGCATATTGCTAATCAAACAAATATGATGATCGACAATATCGAGGATATTGGCCTACATTACGCGCGCACCTTATTTGATTGGCGCCAACAGTTCGATAAAAACTGGGAACAAATCCAGCCATTTGGCTATGACGAGCAGTTTAAACGTTTATGGCACTATTACCTATGTTACTGCGAAGGTGCCTTTATTGAGCGGGTCATTAGTACTCATCATATTGTTGCACGCAAACCTAGTTATAAAGACGCTCACGATGAAACCGTTCTTAGTTATTAACTTTATTTTTTTTCAAGTAAGTTGGCTATTGAGTGCCAACTTTACTGACGAAGCAACTGCATTTCTGCTTTTACTTCTTTTATCTCATTTTATTATAAGTCCAAGTAAATTGGCCGATTTAAAAGTGTTAGCTATTGCTGTTATTGGTTGCTTAGTCGATCAAGGATTAATATACGCTCAGGTTATCAATGTTGGCAGTACCGCCATCCCTGCCTGGCTTATTTTACTGTGGTGTTGCTTTGCTGTTTCACTGAATCACTCATTTGCGTGGATGCAAAAATTAGCTGTTCCTTATCTTGTTTGTATTGGCGCGATAAGTGGCCCTGCAAGTTACTACGCTGCCTTATCGCTCCAAGCATTCGATACATCTGTTGCAACAAGCTATTTTTTGATTACATTTGCCATCGCATGGGCCGTATTACTGCCCATGGCCGTCAATTTTAGTCGGGTAAGCACTATGAAAATGATTAAAGAAAATAAGGAGGCATCATGCGTTTAGTTTATTGCTTATTTTCCCTGCTAATTACCTTCCCTCTCTATGCTTCTCCAACGGAGCCGTTGGTTAAAATCGGCGAAGGCGAAATGTCAGTGTTGTTTTGGTCTTTATACAAAGCAGAATTGTATGGTGCATCATCTTCATTTAATCAAAAGGAGCGTCCTTTGGCACTTAAGATTACCTACTTAAGAGACATTAAAAGAGATGATTTAATAGAGGCGACCGAAGAGCAATGGAAAAAAATTGAGCTTACTCATTCGAATATAAAAATATGGTTACAGCAATTAAAAACCATTTGGCCAGACATTAAAAAAAATGATGTACTCACGATTAGAGTCGAAGACAATTTAAGTCATTTTTATCAACAAGACAAATTGATTGGTACCGTCAATGACGCTGATTTTGGACCGGCCTTTATGGCAATTTGGCTATCAGATAACACAACTCGACCTGATTTACGTAGACAACTACTAGGAGCGACATTATGACTCGTTTCATTCGCTTTTTTGTAATTATAGTGTTCCTCAGTGGCTGTAGTAGTCAAACCCTGTCGGATTACCGAACTACCTCACCAAATCTAAGCTTAGAAGCATTTTTTGACGGTGATTTAGTTGCTTACGGGATAGTGCTAGATCGTAGCGGCACCATGATCCGTCGATTTGAAGTGGACCTAAAAGCAAGCTGGAAGGGAAATAAAGGCGAAATAAAAGAATGGTTCACTTTTGATGACGGCGAAAAAACGACCCGTATTTGGCAACTCGAAGCGCTAGGCAATGGCCAATACAAAGGTACTGCAAACGATGTCGTTGGAACTGCTTCAGGCCAAACATCAGGTTCAGCTTTGTATTGGCGTTATGATTTACTGATACCTGTAGATGGCACTGAATATCAAATCACCCTCGATGATTGGATGTATCTCATTGATGAACACCGTCTGTTTAATAAAACTGAACTGACGAAGTTCGGTTTTAAAGTCGGTGAAGTCATTCTTTACATCGAAAAGAGATAATTCATAATGAATGATTGAGTAACAAGCGCGTTAGGTTTCAGGTTGCTCAATCTCATAAATAGATTCACCAATAAGCTCAATTTTCTGCTCTATGATAGTCCGCGCATCATGTAAGCCTTGGTTGTAATAAACCGCACCAAACTCTTGACTGATGAAGTCGAGTAAAAAATCAGCATCAAATTGGCCTAAGTCATAATCAAGCTCTCGTTCAAAATATTTTTGAATTTTATCAATCAGTTGTAATTTTTTATCTTCACTCAGTGTTATTTTCGCCATACGAGCACCTCCCTGGAATAAGCGATTTGTAAAATTGTTCAGCTCTTATTTGCGTTTTAAGGTCAAAGTGCCTTTTTTGGGCTCGCGGATGACCTGACTTTTATCTAGCTTAGCGGACCTATGTTTCGTTTCAGGTGCCTCAGATTGCAGAGGCTTAGTTGATTTTTTAAAATCTGTGCGTTTATTTGGATCGACTGAACGTTCTTCTGTTTTACCCGAATCTTCTATTGCGTCATTGATCAAGGCCATTTCTTTATCGGTTAAATCTCGCCATTGACCAGGACGAAGACCTTTCAAAGTGATATTCATAATACGAGTGCGTTGTAATGTCACCACTTCATAACCAAGAAACTCACACATCCGTCTGATCTGACGATTAAGACCTTGGGTCAAGATAATACTAAATTGGCGCTCACCCGTTTGTTTGACCTTACAACGTTTCGTAACTGTGCCTAAAATTGGAATACCACCCGCCATTTTCTTGATAAACTGGCTATTGATTGGTTTATCAACTTGGACAACATACTCTTTTTCATGGTTATTTCCGGCTCTTAGAATTTTATTAACCATATCCCCTTCATTGGTTAAAAAAATCAAACCTTCAGATGGGCGATCTAATCGGCCAATCGGAAAAATTCTTTCTGAGTGATTGACCGCACGAATAATATTACTTTGAATTTTTCGCTCTGTTGTACACGTTATTCCAACAGGCTTGTTATAGGCAATAAAGACAAATTTCGGTTTATTGTTAAGAGGTCGGCCATCAATCATAACCGTATCATCAGCAGTCACTTTAGTGCCCATTTCTGGCTTGATGCCATTGACCGTCACACGCCCTTCTTCTATATATTTATCAGCTTCACGACGAGAACAAAAACCAGTATCACTGATAAATTTATTTAAGCGGGTCGTTTGACTCATGATGCACTCTCATTACTAGGATAAAAAACCACGCTATTGTAAACGAGCCTTGCCTAAAAGGCTTTATATGCGTCCAAATAATTCCAATAAATCTCTACTAAATCACTTTTAAATCAAAACAACTCAGATATTTATGTGCTAAAACGAGTATTCATCACTAACCTATATAAATAGTAATCACAAATCCCGACTAAAAGGTAATTATGTTTGATATAGACGAGAATGTACTGTCAGATTTAAAAAAAGGATTCAACCTACCGCCTAAACCTGAGTTATTAACCCAGTTACAACAGGCGATTTCGGAACAAGAGCCAAATCTTAATCATATTGCTGATATCGTTAACGGTGACGTAGCAATTGCTGCTGCGGTCATTAAAGTCATTAATTCACCTTTTTATGGCTTAGCTCGAACCGTTACAGATATTAAACAAGCGGTCATGTTCTTAGGACTTGATAGCATCAATCATTTAGTGACAGGATTTTTAATCAAACAAGCGTTTAACCAGTCACAATGCTGTATATCATTAGAACGCTTTTGGGACAGTGCCACTGAAATTGCACATATCGCAACTGTGATCGGTAAAAAAATAAAGTCACGGGTCCCGATTGAGAATTTACATTTAGTGGGCTTATTTCATGACGCTGGGATCCCTGCTATGGCCCTTAAATACCCCGATTACATTCATATTTTAGTAGCATCAAATCGGGACTATCATACTTCTTTAATAGAAAGAGAAGAGAATACCTATCAAACAAACCATGCGGTTATCGGTTATTATTTAGCAACTTCGTGGAATTTACCTACAGATATCTGCCAAATAATCCTGCGACACCATGATCACTCATACCTTACTGGCAATTGTCAGAGCATAAACGAGCTCACGTTCGCAACCTTAAAAATGGCCGAAAATCTGGTTCATATCCAAAAACGATTTGTTGCTTCACCAGATTGGCCATTTGTAAAAGAGGCAGTATTAAAGACTCTAGAGTTAGATGAAAGTGACTACTTAGATATAAAAGAAGACACTGAAGAGTTTTTAAATTGACCAAAATGAAGGTTAATTTAAAAACTAAGAACTGACAATCGTCATAATGCCAGATTGGTACCCGGGCATATCACAAAGAATATCGATACGTTCTGATTTAGGCTTTGCGTATAAAATCTCAAGTTTTGCAAACGATTTAGGCACAAAACTGACACACTTTAAACGTAAATTTTTCCTTGTTTTGCGATCTAAAAAGGCAAAAGCACTACTGTGCATCACTTGTTCACAACCATCTAATATATGCTTACTGATCATTTTATTTGTTAAGTAGTGATCTATCTTTTGAGCCGATAATTCATTTTTTAGCCCACCGAATAAACAGGTAGCGCGAATATCTAAGATAGCAACAGCGCGCACTTTTTGGGTTTCGAGATCTTCAAATAAGGCTAATAAAGCAGGTACTTTCTCATGACTGAATTTTTGAACCGGCAGTTCAGTTAAACTAATTTCTTCATGTAAAAAGCGATGTAACACTTTTTCTAACTGTGAGAGTTTTGGTAACACTAAGGCGCTGCTTTTACTGGTTTGTGTATTGAGGATTTCTTCAGTTTCAAATGCACCTTGCATCAAAGGTAATAAGGCTTTATGTAACGCCGCATCTTCAAATGGTTTACTTAATACAAAACTGGCCCCTTGCTCTAAAGCCAGTTCAATGCGCTCTTCATCACAAACCGTTGTCACAATGCCTATTTTGATTGGTAATTCACGCTTTTTGACTTCAATTAACAACTCTAAACCAGACATATTTGGCATATGCCAATCACTTAACACAATATCGGGCTGCCATTGACCAATGGATTCCAGTGCTTCGATACCATCATTCGCTTGTTTTATTTTGAGTTGTTTATAACCGAACTGTTCAAGCCCTCGGCGAACAATGGCTTGCATGGCAACACTGTCATCAACGATCAGAATTTTCACTTAACACCTACTCCTACCAGGATCAGCGACATAAATTGTACTGATTTATGATTATAGGCACTATTTTGTAATCCAGCTAAACTAAAGTTCAGTACAAACAGTTAATTATGACCGTTTCAGATATTAAGCGCGGAGAAACTATGCTACCAGATAAAGTACTCGAGATTTTAGCATTCGATTTAGGCCTCCTCATAATGAGTGGTTGGTTTTTGATATTATTATTCATGTTTAGAGAATTTCGCTTTGTCACCAGTGCTGTAAATCGCCTAACGGGTCAGTTTCCTGAAAATAACCAACAGATTGCGTTATGCCAACAATCAGTGAATGAAGCCCTTGATTCTGTTAATAGCCACACAGAGACGCTCAATCAATTGACCAATGTCCATGAAATTCTTGAAGCGCAACTAAGAGACTTACACCAAAGTCAATCGGTGAATAACAATAAAGAGGATGAAGAGAAAATCGTAAAACTCGAAAAAGAACTCGATCGTTCAAATGCACTGATAAAAAAATTAAAAGGTGAATTAATCAGCAGTAAAAAGCGCTTAGAACATACTAAAACCAAACTCTATCAGCAATATGATGCTGTCGAAGCGTTGCAACGAGAAAACAAACAATTTATGAGCGAAAACGATCAGCTTGTCGCACAAATAGAGAACGATGAAGAAAAATTGCAACTCGAAAAACAAATCAATCGTTATTCAAGTCAACAAACGCAGTTGGTGGAATTAGCCAGTGATTATAAAGCAAAACTTGCCAAACAAAGCAAAGAGCTCAATTATTTACGTCAAAAGAATCAACAACTTTCTAATGTTAACAATGTTGAAAGCACAGCAAAACTTGATGAAAAAATCATTCAATTAGAGCAACAAGTCAGAGCAGCACAAGACAAAGCGACTCAAATTGAAACAGAAAAACAATTTTTAGAAAGTAAATTTATCGAAGCCGTCACTGAACTTGATAAACTAAGAAGTTAAGCGGGCAACTTAGTGTTAATTACCCGCGAAGTCCCGATAGATTAAATCAATGCAGCTAACATTTCTTCACTATATGGTGTCAGCTCTTGTTGCTGCTTTACACGTTCAACATAATCAGGGTTTGCGATTAATGGACGGCCAATGGCCACTAAATCAAAGTCATTGTTTCCAATTGCAGCGGCAGCAGATTGGGGGGTAAATCCACCGACACCGACTAACGCACCGGTGTAATTGTCACGTAAATAACGAGAAATACGCCCGCCTAAATAATCAAACTCCATCGCGTCATCAAAAATGCCACCGTGTAAATAAGCCAAATTTCGTATTGATAACTGTGCAAGCAGATAATCAAATACATTGCGATCCCGAGCATCTGCTTCCATATTAAAGTATGCACCAGGGGAGACTCTGATAGCAGTCCGTTCGGCACCAATTGCCGTGATCACAGCATCAACAACCGCTAATGGGAATCGCGACATGTTACTTGGCGTTTGTCCATACTCATCAGTTCGATGATTACTCGAGTAATGCAAAAATTGGTCTATCAAATAGCCATTGGCGCCATGCAGCTCTACACCGTCAAAGCCAGCTTCAATAGCATTTTCTGCGGCTTTAGCATAATCATAGATAAGAGAATCAATGTCACTCTGGGTCACAGCTTTAGGTGTTTGATAAGTCAGCTCTCGCATTCTTGGTACTGATCCTTCAATGCCAATCGCAGAAGGTGCTAACACATCCCCTCCCCCAAAAAAATGGGGATGAGCAACTCGTCCAACATGCCACAACTGCGCAAAAATTTTACCACCATTGTTATGGACTGCCTCAGTGACCTTGCGCCAGCCTTGTATTTGCTTCGATGTAAACAAGCCCGGTGTATTTGGGTAACCTTGTCCATCAGGACGGATAATAATTGCCTCAGAGATAATCAAACCTGTACCAGCTCGTTTTTGGTAATAATCGGCCATCGCTTGTGTTGGCACTAAGTTATCGTCGGCCATACAACGTGTTAAAGGTGCCATCAGAATGCGATTTTTGAGTGTTAGACCTGAGCTTAGGGTAAAAGGAGTAAATAAAATATCTTGCATGTTGACTGTCCTATTTTGAATGTTCATTCAAGATACTTATTATTGAATGATCATTCAAGTACTTTTTTGAACGTTTATTCAATTTGAGGTATAGTCACACTGCTAACATAAGAGATCCACTGATGCGTAATGCCGAATTTGATAAACAAGCTGTATTAAGACATGCCATGAATACCTTTATGGAATATGGCTATGCTAAAACGAGTATGCAAAAGCTCACGCAGGCAACCGGACTCCACCCTGGTTCGATTTACTGCGCATTTGGTAATAAACAAGGGCTGCTTTTACAAGCCATTGCTCAGTACCAACAGGATAAGAATGAAGAGTTTTTAAGTTTTTTTACCAACACTGCCACCGTTATTGACAACTTGTCAGCCTATTTGCATCACATTGTTGAGCAATGCACTCGGTGTGATACGTCCAAAGTGTGTTTATTATCAAAAACACTGAGCGAAGTATCCGGTCACGATCCGACTATCATGTCTGTTCTCACCGATAATATTGAGATTTATCAACAAGCCTTAACAGCTCAGTTTTCACAAGCAATAGATAATAAAGAAATCACTTCTGATAAATCTGCGCAAGAATTGGCGCAATTTTTTGCGATGGGCATTTATGGGCTTCGTACCTATTCACAAAGTCACCCTGATCCAGAGGTGCTTGCTAGGCTTGCACAACAATTATTGGCCTGTGTCTGCCAGCGTTGATGAGTTACCCCACAATCCTCTGTAGAGAGACAACGAAGCTTGGTCTATGCTTGACTGTAATGGAAATAAGGCAAGTTCAACATGGCAAATAACGCGTTTAATGAATCAAGTTACATAAAAACACTGAAGCAAATCATAACTGCAATTCACAATAACAGCACACTTGAAGATTCTATTTATCATCAAGCTATTAATTATTTCAACACTCAAGAAGACGCCTCAGACCAACTTCACCAACGCCATCAAGCGTTGAATGAGGCACTGAGTAAAAAAGAGCAAGCGGCGAAAACCACAAAAAATGCCGAAACGGCAATAAAACAGGCCAAACAAGCACTCAAAAAGCAGCAAAAGATTCAAAGTGAAGCACGACTACAACGCTTAGCGCAGCTAAAACAGGTCGCATTGAATATTATCGATTTATGCTATGGTGATTCGTTATCAGATACCAATACACGCTTTGCAAAATGTTTAGGTGCGCAATTACTTTTAGTCCCAACACAACGAAAACAGGCAGTCCGATATAACCACCTCAGTAAGCACCTTTATCGAGCTGTGCTGAGTTTAAAGCTGTTTGATCAATTACTGGCTGAAGGGTTTATCAAAAACAAGTTTGTACTGGAATGCTACCAACACTCATTAGAACAAGGCAGCAATCAATTTAAAGAGTGTATCCAAATACCCTTAGTCATGGTCTCTTTATTACTTGATGTGGGTAATTTTCATCCTGAATCCATCACCATTTTAAAAGGACCAGAAGGCAAGCTTGATGAGTTACGCGCGCTTGACAATGAAGAACGTATCGCCCTGCTAAAAATAAATTATCAACAAACCATCAATTATTTAATTGAAGGACTTGGCGCCGATCAATACATAGGGAACTCTAAAGCAGAAAAAGCAGAGTTTGATGAATTAGAGCAACAGAAAATCATTTTTATCAAAGATTTACTCTTAAAGGCGGTCAACCCGCAACAAGGGATTGGTAATGTGATTAAAATCCCTCAAGTTTACACATCTATTGTTATGTCGAGTAAACTCAACTTTGCTTATACCACAGTGCCTAAAGCTTTTTTAATACTCGATAAAGGGGTGGAGCATGGCAGCCACAGTCAAATAGCCGTTAATACATTATTGAAAATTACAGGTATCTATCCGCAAGGTTTTGGGATCACGTATATTCCCAAAGATGATACTGGTTACGATTTGCCAAGATATGAGTATGCGATTGTTAATCGCTTATATCCTGAGGATCCCCACGTTCCTATTTGCCGAATTGTGACACGTAATCTTACTTTTATTTCATCTGGGGATGATACTGCCGTGCCAGCGACACAAAATCTCTATTATCCAGCCAACAGAAAAAAACTAGAAAAAATATCACCGCAGCGATTAAAAGAAATATTAAGTCAGCTTTGGTCTAACTTTGAGCAACGCCAAGAAGAAATGGAACTTGTGCCGCAGTGTTGGCAACCTCATGAATATTTCAGTTATGCTAAGCACCAGAATTTATGGAATAAAACAGTCCTGTAGGACTGTTCCCTCCCAAGCAAGTCTCGGTGATGATTTCAGTCCACCTCTAGCCCAGCAGCAGAACTTGCCTTGGGCTATTCAATGGTTAACCCAGATAATAATGCCATCCGCATTGATACTTATTGCCTACCCATTGAAATTCTTTAACTCTGCCATCGTGAAACTAGCCACTGACACGAGCTTTATTATCCAGCATTTAATTTATATGCATCCACATTAATCAAAATCACAGTGGTCCATAGCAGGCAACAAACTTTTTGAGCCAGCAAAAAGCTCACTGGCAATAATTGCCCGATAAGACACTGAGCCTAACATAACTTGGTTAAGCCAAGAGTGGTAATGAGCAATCCGTGTAAAGGATTGATGTTCATCAGCGCTTAATTGTGTGTTGGTGAGTCCAACTAACCGTGCACCTTTTGGATCATCAGTAAATAATAATCGCAGTGCGTTTGAGTCAGTTAAACTCTTAAATACAAGGGATTGGTCATTGTGGATTGTCAATAACCCCCCATCAATTAACAGGGGTTGATCCAGTTGGTAGTAGTGATTATTGTTGCTTGATTGCGTGTCAGTGTGCCCTGCATAAAGGTAGGTGATAAGAGCGTGCTCTTTTTTACGCTGCTGAAGAATCACGGGGGTTTGCGTTTTATTTTTTTCGGTTAATTCAATTAGAGCAATGTCATGACCGCGTTTATGCTGAAAATCAGGCTCTAAATATATCTGCTTAATATTCATGGTTTGTTGATTGAGAGTCAAAGCCGATTGGGGTGTTAAACATTGTGCCATGCTCGCCGTTGTGACTACCCATTGCTCCTCAATTAATACGCCCACTACATTTTTTTGCGCTAAACGCACCAATGCCTGTTCAATGTAATTATTGCTTAATTGATCGTTTGATGGCACCAATACCGAAGTCGCAGCCGATGTATAACCAACAAAGAGTAATAAAAAAAAACTTAATTTATTCATAACAAACCAAAAATGTAGATCAATGAATACTGAGCATAACAAGGAACGCTTTCAATAAAAGCGATATACGACGAAAAGAAGGCTCAACGGATATGTTGAGCCTGATATTTACTTGTAAAGACGGTTTATATAGTCATTGGCACTGTCAAACCAACTAAAACGTGTGGCTTTAGCTTTTTCAACCATCTGTTGCCACTTATTAGGCTGTTCTGAAAAAGTTGTTAAGGCGAGATTAAATACTGCTTTGAGCTGCGCAGTTTGGGCACCTAATGAATCACCATTAAATACAAAGCCATTTTCCATATGTGTAATGGTATCTTTGAGCCCGCCGACACCATTGACTAAACAAGGCTGTCCCGCTCGAAGGGCTAGCATTTGGCTGATCCCACACGGTTCAAACGAACTAGGCATCAAAAATAAATCGCCGATTGGGTATAAGCTATCGCTTAACGATTGACCATAACCATTCAGGAACACGATATTAGTGTGTTGACCCATTAATCGCATAAATTCATTTTCAATCTGGCTGTCACCACTTCCCAAAATAATCATCCGACCATTAACGTCAGCTAAATCATCAAGTAGTTCATCCATTACAGAATGACCATGGGTGCGTTGTCGTAATAACAACACCTTTTGATCGGTTAACCGCCCGATTGATGTCACTAATGGGCCCACTTGAGTACCCGCTTCAAGCCATTGTTTGATAAGCTCATTGGCCAAGTAATGTACTGTTTTTAGCTGAGCGTCGCGGCTCAACCAGCGCAAAACATGTTGCTGAGCATCAATTAAAAACGAAACTAACTCAGTTTTATCAGCAGCCGGTAAATCATATTCGCATCCATTAATAATCCCAATTAAACGACCTTGATGTTCAGCCTCGTTTAAATCACTTTCTAAACCTTCGCCACCAAAATAACCTTGTTGGTGGTTACTCGGCTGCAAGATTTCTTTGGCATAGGTATCGGATACAACATGTACTTTATCGGCTAAGTTAATTGCAGCCCGCATCGGATTAAAACAATGTTGATAACGGGGATCGCAAATAACTTGGCCATCGTAACTCAGAGATGGAAACCACGTTTCAAGGGATGAGTCATCATGAGCAAAAGGTCGAATGCCTTGCAAAGCAATATTATGAACAGTAAAGACTTGTTTAATATGCTGAAGACTTTGATAACGTTCGCTAAAACGTATCAATACGCTCGTCACCGCACTGTGCCAATCATGCAAATGCAACACATCTGGGATTGCCAACTGACCTAACTTTAAAGCCTCAGCAACAGCGGCATTAAACAACGCATATTTACTGGCATCGCGCGCAAAAGGGCGATTATCATTGTCATTGAGGTAAACACCTCCTCCTTGATTAAACAACGGATGGCAGAGCACGTACTGGGTTACACCGAAATCATCAACATCAAGCTTGTTCAACACCACCTGTTCTAGACGCCCTTGAAATGGCACGTTAAACGTTTGGCTTAAAATGATTGGGTAGTGATCACTAAAATAATTGTAATCAGGGATCACCACGCTTACTTGTAGACCTTGTTTGACTAACGCACGAGGTGCATCACGAACAACATCAGCAACCCCGCCTACTTTTGCGCCCTTAATAGCGTCATTTTCAGACGCTATCATTAATATCTGCATTACGTTACGACTTCCTTTTACGTTAAATTACTTCTGCTTGCTTATGTTCTGACACTTGATATTGCTCAGCTTGTTTTTGTTTAGTCGCTAAAGCCGACAACATATCACGTGTTACCAGCACGATCCCTTTTTTAGAGACTCTAAAACCATTGGCGATATCTTGCTCAACATCATAGCCAATGCACATATCGGCAGGTATTTCGCAACTACGGTCAATAATCGCACGGCGAATACGACTGTTTCTGCCTACAATCACTCCTGGCAATAACACAGCTTCTTCAATTGTGCAGTACGAATGAACATGAACCTTTGAAAATAATAATGATTTTCGCACCGTAGAACCAGAAATAATACACCCACCTGACACCGTAGAGTCAACAGCCATGCCACGTCGCTCATCGTTATCAAACACAAATTTTGCCGGAGCAAGTTGCTCTTGATAGGTCCAAATAGGCCAAGATGCATCGTATAAATCCAATTGCGGCTCTGGTGTCACTAATTCCATATTCGCTTCCCAAAAAGAGTCCAATGTCCCAACATCACGCCAATAAGGCTGTCCATGCTGGCTGGGATCACTAAAGGGAAATGCAAATACATTGTGCTCTTCAATGATGGCAGGAATGATGTCATGACCAAAATCACGCCCAGATCCTTCACGCTCGGCATCATTTTTTAGCTGCTCAAACAAAAACTCAGTATTAAATACATAATTGCCCATTGAGGCTAAACACTGATCCGGTTTACCTGGAATAGCCGAAGGCTCTTGAGGTTTTTCATCAAAGCGTTTGACACGGTTGTCGCCATCAACTGTCATCACCCCAAAGGTACCCGCAGCTTCTTCACGCGGCACTTCAATGCAACAAACTGTCATGTCCGCGCCTGTTTCTACATGCTTGGCAAGCAGCGCACCATAATCCATACGATACACATGATCCCCTGATAAAATCATCACATATTTAGGGAGCTCATGCCGGATAATATCCATATTTTGGAACACCGCATCGGCTGTACCACAATACCACTCATCACCATAACGTTGAGATGCAGGTAAAATCTCGACCGATTCACCGAGCTCTTTTTTAAAATGTCCCCATGCACGATTGACATGGCGAATTAATGAGTGTGATTTATATTGTGTTGCGATCCCGACACGACGGATCCCAGAATTAATACAGTTAGAAAGTGGAAAATCGATAATTCTGAATTTCCCCCCAAAATACACCGCGGGTTTAGCGCGCCAGTCGGTTAGCTCATGTAAGCGAGAACCGCGTCCACCGGCCAAAATTAACGCATAGGTTTCACGCGTTAAATTACTAATATAACGATTTGCATAACTAGGCATAAAAACTTCTCCATAAGTGGTAGTGCAGTGACATTACTGTTGCGCTAATTGCCAGATTTCCTGACTGTATTGTAAGATAGTGCGATCGCTTGAAAACTCACCGCTTGCGGCCGTATTCAAAATACTCAATCGTGTCCAATATTCTTTGTCTTGATAGGCTAATTCGACTTTTTGCTGGGCTTCAATGTAGCTTTCAAAATCATAGGCGACTAACCATTGGTCGTGTGGATCTCTGATTGAATCGATGATCGGTTGGAATAACCCCGGTTCAAATAAGTTAAAATGTCCGCTTTCCAGTAGCTCCATTACTTCTTGCAGCGCCGGGTTAGATTGGATGATCTGATTTGGATTATAGGTGCTGCGAATAGCAGCTAATTCATCGCTTTTTGCACCAAACAAGAAGAAGTTCTCAACACCTACGGCGTCTCTGATCTCAATATTGGCACCATCTAAGGTGCCGATTGTGACAGCTCCATTCATCATGAATTTCATGTTGCCGGTACCCGATGCTTCTTTACCTGTTGTGGATATTTGCTCAGACAAATCAGTGGCAGGGCAAATCACTTCCATTGCGCTGACATTATAATTAGGCAAAAACGCGACCCTTAAATAGGGTTTGGCGAGCGGATCATTATTGATGGCCTCTGCGACATTATTAAACAGCTTGATAATTAATTTGGCCATAAAATAGCCCGGTGCCGCTTTGCCACCGAGTAACACACAACGTGGAGTTAGATTGGCCGTATCGCCTTTTCGAATCCGTTCGTACAAGTAAATAACATGAAGGATATTCAGTAATTGACGCTTATATTCGTGTATCCGTTTGACTTGCACATCAAACATCATCGCGACATCAAACTCAACGCCACAGGCCTCTTTCACTAAGTCGACCAACTTCTGTTTATTGTGTTGTTTAACGCTCAGCCACTGTGTTTGAAACGCTTTATCGTCGTAATAACGTCTGATTTTTTCGATATCTGCAAAATGTGCAACCCATTGGTCGCCAATTTTTGACCCGATTAACTTTGCCAGCTCAGGGTTACAATGGGCAAGCCAACGTCTGGGTGTCACGCCATTGGTTTTGTTATTAAACTTATGAGGCCACAGTTGATAAAACTCATTGAAAAGTCCACCCGTTAACAGCTCTGTATGCAAGGCCGCGACACCATTGACCGAAAAGCTGCCGACAATGGCTAAATACGCCATACGAACCTGAGGGTGTGCCCCTTCTTCAATCAATGACATCGAGCGTTGTTTTTGCATATCACCCGGCCATTGACAGGCCACTTCGGTCAAAAAGCGGGCATTGATTTCATAAATGATTTCAAGCAACCGTGGTAAGAGACGCGAAAATAAACTGACTGACCACTTTTCAAGTGCCTCAGGCAATAACGTATGATTGGTATACGCCATGGTGCGCGTGGTGATATGCCAAGCTGCGTCCCAATCTAAATCATGCTCATCGACCAACAAACGCATCAGCTCTGCCACTGCAATGCTCGGGTGGGTATCGTTTAACTGAAATACATTATATTGTGCGAATTCACTAAAATCCTCGCCATGACCCGCTACCCAATTTGCCAATAAGTCTTGTAAACTGGCCGATGATAAAAAGTATTGTTGACGCAGTCGCAGCTCTTTACCATTTTCACTCGAATCATTTGGGTATAACACCATAGTGATTTGTTCTGCTAAGTTTTTACGAGCGACGGCTTCGGTATAACTACCCGCATTAAACTCAGACAAATTAAACTCATCTGTGGCCTCTGACTTCCATAATCTCAGTGTATTGACCACTTCATTTTTGTAACCGGGCACTGGGACATCATAAGGTACAGCCAGCACATCTTGGGTATTGACCCATTGGTGGTGTTTACGACCGTGTTTGTCTTGATAGACTTCAACATGACCAAAGAACTTAATCCGGCGGGTATTTTCAGGAGCTGTGATCTCCCAAGGATGCCCTTCACGTAACCAGTTATCAGGGTGTTCGACTTGGTGACCTTGCTCAATGCTTTGATTAAACATGCCGTATTCATAACGGATCCCATAGCCAATTACGGGTAAACCGAGGGTTGCGCAACTATCTAAAAAACAAGCTGCTAGTCGACCTAAACCACCATTACCAAGACCGGCATCGTGTTCGGCTTCGGCGACTTCTTCTAAGGTGGTGCAGTATTCTTGTACTGCGTGACGCACGTTCTCTTCTAAATCCAAATTAAGGACTGCATTACCCAGCGCTCTTCCCATTAAAAACTCTAGCGACAAATAAGCGACTTGTCGGGTTGGGCTTAATTGGCGCTGTTGACGAGTTGTACGACAGCGGGCGACTAACCGGTCGCGGATCGTTAATGCTAACGCATGATATAAATATAATCGCGATTCGCCGACCATATCTCGGCCAAGGGTATAATAAAAATGCCGAGTGAGATCTTCTTGCAGTGTGCTTTCGTCAATAAGTGGCCCTTCTTGCCAACTCTTCACTGTGCAAACTTTATTTTCAGATTGTGCCATCGACGTGCTCCTGTATAACAGCAGACAAAACCCAACAGCTTTTAGCTGCGACCGCGATTGTGTCAGATGAGGTAAAATCAGCGCGCAATTCTTTTACAGCAGTTGTGGTACACAATAGCTGCCATGATTGGATAGAATCGCGTGCTGGTAAGTGAAAAAAATGTGTGTCATTGGCTGCATTAAACAAAATCAATAATGCATCTTGTTGTTTGATTGATGCCCGTGGCTCAATCAAATAACCCAATTGTTGATTCGATTCGTTGGTCCAATCCCCGGCTTTCATTGCTTCACCATGAGCACTTAGCCACGTGAGCGCAAAATCAGGGTCGTTATGATGTAAAAAATCTTGTTTTTTATACACTAAAAACCGCGAACGGATTGCCACTAATTGCTTGATAAATGCATGTAATGGATGAGCATAATGGTGATTATCAAATGTGAGCCAATTGAGTTTGTTATCTTGACAATAAGCATTATTATTCCCGTGCTGGGAGTGCGCCATTTCTGATCCCGCGCATACCATCGGGATCCCTTGTGATAACAAAAGCGTTAACAGTAAATTTTTCTGCTGCTGTAATCGCATCGCTGTTATATCGATATCGTGGCAAGGTCCTTCTTGGCCATAATTTGCAGAATAATTTTCGCTGTGGCCATCTTTGTTATCTTCGCCGTTATCGAGATTATGTTTATTTTCGTACGTGACTAAATCGGCCAAAGTAAAGCCATCATGGGCGGTAATGAAGTTAATACTGGCACTCGGCCCGCGGCCATTGTGTTCAAATAAATCATTAGAGCCATGTAAACGCTGTGCAAACTCGGGCAACAACCCCGAATCCCCACGCCAAAAACGGCGCATTGTATCGCGGTATTTATCATTCCATTCTCGCCATGCAATTGGAAATCCACCGAGTTGGTAGCCTCCAGGGCCAATATCCCACGGCTCAGCAATCAATTTGACCTGACTTAAAATCGGGTCTTGATTGATGGCTTGGAAAAAGGCATGACGAGTTTTAAAACCAGAATACTGACGCCCTAAGATAGGTGCCAGATCAAAGCGAAACCCATCCACGCCCATGATCTGCACCCAATAACGCAAACTATCGAGGATCAACTGCAATACACGGGGATGATTGATATTAATCGTATTGCCACAACCGGTATCATTGATGTAATTTCGAGGGTTTTGGGTATCAAGGCGGTAGTAATTACTGTTATCGAGCCCTCGGTAACATAATGTGGGCCCAAAGCTATTCCCTTCAGCGGTGTGGTTATACACCACATCAATAATGACTTCGATGTCATGTTGATGCAGTATTTTAACCATTGATTGGAATTCACTCACATCATTATCAACCAAGTATTCACGGTGCGGAGTAAAAAAGTTAAGCGTGTTGTAACCCCAATAATTGCTGAGCCCTTTATCAACTAAAAAACGCTCACTAATAAATTCATGGCAGGGCAATAACTCAATGGTTGTCACCCCCAATGACTTGAGGTGTTCAATAAACACAGGTTCAGCGAGACCTAAAAACTTGCCACGATTAACCGAGCTAATTAAAGGATGTTGGAGCGTGGCACCACGAACATGACATTCATAAATCACGGTCTCTTGCCACGAAATCGCGGGCTTAATGCCATCGTAAGGTGTCAGTCCGATAACTTTAGATTTAGGCGTATCGGATGCACTGTCGAGCTCACGCACGGATGAGCTGTCGACTAACGACTCAGGTAACTCAACACAATGCAGATTTGACCAATTAAACTCACCTTGTAAGGAGCGTGCATAGGGATCAATTAATAATTTTTGCGGATTAAATCGATGACCAAGCTCGGGCATATACGGGCCATGGACACGGTAACCATACAGTAACCCAGCTTTTGCACCCAACACTAAACCGTGCCAAATATGCTGCTCACCTTTGATTAAAGGCAAGCGCGCGATTTCACTGTGACCGCTTGCGTCAAATAAACACAATTCGACCCGTGTTGCATGGGCTGAAAAAACAGCGAAATTAACCCCTTGTGGACTAAGTGTCGAGCCTAAGGGGTAAGGCTTACCCGCAGTAAATTCAAACACATTACTCATCACGCTTCCTTAATTAAGTAAACGCTCGCCAAAGGAGGTAGATCTATTTCAATACTGCACTGATGACCTTGCCATGCCTTATTTGTTGTCGAGTAAACGGTACTTTTAGCAAAACCTGAACCACCAAACTCGACATTATCGGTATCAAGTAACACCGCGTACTGCCCCGCTTCTGGCACACCAATCCGATATGTCTTGTAGCTCGCAGGTGTCATGTTACTTACCACAATGACCGGCGATTGGCTCAGTTTCCCATAACGGATAAAACTAAAAATACTCTGCTCGCTATTGTGTCCATCTAACCAAGCAAATCCACTGGGGTGATTGTCTTTTTCGTATAACGCAGGTGTAGCACGATAAATTCGGTTTAAACGCGCAATTAATTGTTGCATCCCTTTATGCGGGGCAAAATCGAGTAAGTGCCAATCTAACGAGGAATCATGATCCCACTCGTTATATTGTGCAAATTCACCGCCCATAAATAACAATTTTTTACCCGGATGGCTCCACATATAGGCATAAAAAGCGCGTAAATTGGCAAATTTTTGCCAATCGTCTCCTGGCATTTTATTGATTAATGACCCTTTACCATGCACCACTTCATCATGGCTTAGCGGTAAGACATAATTTTCGCTAAATGCATACACCAACGAAAAAGTCATTTCATTATGATGATGCTTTCGATAGAGCGGATCCCGTTGCATATAATGAAGTGAATCATTCATCCAGCCCATGTTCCATTTATAACCAAAACCCAATCCACCATGCTCTGTAAACTGGGTGACTCCAGGCCACGCTGTTGATTCTTCTGCGACCATCATGATGCCGGGATGACGCTGATAACTGCGCTGATTGACTTGTTTTAGCACCTCAATGGCACCTAAATTTTCACGACCTCCATGGTGATTTGGGATCCATTCACCCTCTTGGCGGCTGTAATCAAGGTACAGCATGGAAGCAACAGCATCGACACGTAACCCATCGATAGAAAAATTATCAAACCAATACATGGCGTTCGATAATAAAAAGCTTTGCACTTCGGCACGATCATAGTTGTAAATATGGGTATGCCAATCAGGGTGGTAACCTTGGCGTTTATCCGCATGTTCAAATAAATGTGAGCCATCAAACTTAGCCAAACCATGGGCATCACTTGGAAAATGCCCGGGCACCCAATCAATTAATAAACCGATGTGTTCTTTATGGCACGCATCGACAAAGTGCGCAAAATCAGCCAATGTGCCAAAACGGCTGGTTGGTGCAAACAAGCCTACAGGTTGATAGCCCCATGAACCATCAAATGGAAACTCGCTAATTGGCATAAGTTGGATGTGCGTAAACCCGAGTGATTTCACATAAGGGATCAGCTTGTGCGCTAATTCTTGATAGCTTAAATAGCGATTATTCTCTTCAGGTACACGCATCCACGAACCTGCATGCACTTCATAAATACTGATAGGTGCATCAATGGCGTTGCGCAGCTGCTTTCGCGCTTGCTCTTGTAATCGTTGTTTATCCGTTTTGGCTGCTCTGAACATGCCTTTATGAGGAATAATTGAGGCCGTTTGCGGAGGAACTTCCATGGCAAAGGCAAACGGATCGGCTTTTTCTAAACGATCCCCTTGCGCTGTTACCACACTAAACTTATAGGCTTGACCCGCTTGTAGCTGCGAAATGAAAATTTCCCATACACCCGATGCGGGGTGTTTACGCATAAAGTGACGGCAAACTTGCCAATCGTTAAATTCACCAATCACACTGACACTTTGTGCATTCGGTGCCCAAACCGTAAAACGCACCCCTTCAGTCTTTGCATTACAAGTATGCCAGTGCGCACCTAGATGCAAATACGCCTGCTCCAGTGAGCCCTCGTTAAATAAATACATGGCCTGTAAATCTAATGTGCTACTGAAACTATACTCATCAGCTTGTGTGATAGTCGCAAGCGGATACTCAATTTTCAGCTGATAATCAGACTGAAAATCGTTCACAGCTAAATCTAAGATAAATAACGCACTGCCCGCTATTTGGGTATATTGATAACTACCACTTTTAGCCACATAGTGGACTGTGATTGCACCAGGAAGGTAGACACGCAGCTGATACGCATCCGCGGATACTTGATGTGGGCCTAAAAATGAAAACGGATCATGAAACAGCCCATGTGATAATGCCTCAATTTGTTGGGCAAATTGTGCGTGCTTGACTGGTGTCTTAGCGATAGTTGCTTCTTTCATTTATAAATCCCTTAACTTTGGCAATGACGCTAAAAGTTGGTTGTTATTTAAAAGTTGATGAATGTCGAGCTGTAAACGTCTGCGCCAATTTGGGTATTCTTTATCAGTACCAGGAATATTGACTGGTAAATCGCAGTTATCGAGATCATCCAATTGAATTGTAAAAAGCTGCACAGGCGATTGGGCCAATAACCTCACCAGCTTGCTGTAAATGGTTTGGTGATCATCCTCTAGAGATACAGTGATTTGCGGATCTTCGGCCCTTAGCCATGCGATTAGCCGCTGGCGTTCTTCATCTCGTGCTTGCTCCGCCTGCTGTTGTGAGGTGGCTGAATCAAATAATCCTAAACGTGCCCGCAGTGCCAAGTCATCATAGTGCCACCATGCCCGAAATGTTGGGACATCATGATTGGCAATCATTAATAGTGCATGAGGTTTTAAATCTTGCCGACGAGAAAACTGCCCTTGGTGGTCTTTTTCAAAATAAAACAAGATGTTCGAATAAACTTGACCATTACGCAGCGCGTGAGAAATTTCGGGTGGGACTATGCCTAAATCCTCTCCTATCACTGCGCAGCTGTTTAATTGACTTTCCAATTTTAAAATGGCCAGTAATTGCTCGAATGGGTAATAGACATAACAGCCTTTGCCTTGGTGTTCTCCGTCTAAAATACACCACCACAAACGCAATAAACTCATTACATGGTCAATTCTGAGTGCACCACAATGGCGCATATTGGCCCGTATTAACGCGATGAAGTGCTGATATTGACTCCCTTTAAGCTGCTTAGGATCCATAGGAGGTAACCCCCAATTTTGTCCTTGTTCAGCCCAAGGATCAGGGGGCGCGCCAATACTCACCGCTTGATTAAACAGTGACGATTGACTGAGTGCCTCATTGCCATCTGCTGCGCATCCGACGGCTAAATCACGGATCAAACCTATGCTCATTCCTAGGTCTTTGCATAATTGCTGAGCCTGTTCAAGCTGCGAAGAGGCCAGCCATTGCAAGTAAAATGAAAAATCATCATCTTGATACGCAGGATCGGAGATATTTTGCTTTTGCCAGTTCGCATAACGCTGTAAAGCTGTTTGATGGGTTTGACAAAATTGCATAAATGCTTGTTGGCGAATTGCACAAGCCTGCTGCAAAAACTGAGCATACATCAATTTAAACAACGTTGTTTTAGCGCTCGCAACAGCGTGATAGTTAATATAAGTCGCGGCTTTTTCTTGCTGTAAAGCCTGTTGAAAGTCTTCACTTGTGTACAACGCTTGCGCTTGTTCATTATGGGTGAAATCTTCACAGCTGAGCACATCAATATAAAGCGGGTTTAAACACAATCTATCATTAGGACTGTAAGGACTGGCCCTGTCGACATCATTATCAAACAACGCATGTAAAGGGTTGAGTAAAATGTACCCAGCGCCCATAGCTGCAACCTGTTTGATAATGTGCGTTAAATCATGAAAATCTCCAATTCCGAGATTTTGCTCACTGCGCACACTATAAAGCTGTAATGACAGCCCCCAGTATTTCGCCTCTTCTTGATTAAAGGCCGTCTCAGGATAAACAATTAATTGAGCAGTCGCCTCTTGATTCAAACATTGAACCTGTAATTGGAAATACCCAAACGGTAATTTGCCCAAACAAATCTCATGAGCAGTATAGCGGCGCTCTTGATAAACATAATCACCACACACAGATGTTTCTGTACAGAGTGCCTCGCCAGAGGCCATCACACCTTGATCGTTATCAAATACCTGCCAATAAAGAGGTTGCCCTAAGGATTGAGGAGACAACTTAACCGTCACTAACCCTGTGTGTTGCTGACAAAAAACTGTTTTATCGATCAGCTCAAACCAAGGAGCCACATCCAATTGATGATTTAAATCAGCCAGTGGTGGAGTATTATCCGTTAACATTGTGCCAAGTACCGCTTCTCTGAGCGGTTGCTCAAATGTTATTTCTTCACCACTGTAGCCATTGTATTTAAGACCAATACCGTGCAGGTATAAAGATTGCTCAATCACATCCATAGATTATCTCTACCTGCAAATTAGCATTGCACAGTCGACACAACGCTGTTTTCGCTACCAAATGAGTTGGGCAAATATGCGTCTGCTTGATGATCATTTTCCCATGTTTCTTCGTTGATCAGGTATCGAAAATGAAATTGTTGCTCAAGGGGTAAGCGTACTTTGGTACGGTAGACTTTTTCTTTTTTGACAAATTTCATTGGCAGAGGCTGCCAATCATTAAACTCAGCCACCAAGGCGACTTGTTTTGCATCTGAGGCACTTAATTCAAAGGTGACTTCTGCTTTTGTTTTGAAAAAACGCTTAGTTAACATTGTCAGGCTCCTAATAGACAAACAGCTTAATTCCTTGCTACAAAAACCATTCTGATACTACAACACGCCAGGCTGATGTAAGCAAAATAACCGCGAGATGATTAACGTTATCTAACCACAACATTATTTACGGATCATGACAGTGCATGAAAATGTGTGCACGCACCATGTTAGTGCGTAAAGTGTTAAAAAAACCGTTAAATCAATAGCTCAATAAGCAGTGAGCAATTTTTGAACCAAGAATGTAGCCCTATATAGGTACAATGTAAATCTGATCGTCTATGCTAAATTCATCTAATAAATAATATTTATCAAAACATTTAATTATTTAATGTAATGCCTGCAATAATGTTTTTACACTTGTTACTGGTTTGTTCTGAAATGAGTCCTCTGACAAAAAATAACTTAAAAAATAGACATTAAATCAGTCATCTCTATCTAAGTGATCCGTTACATGTGTTTTTTTCAGTAACGCAACAATGAAAAAAACATAACAATCATATTTGAAAAATTAACGCTTAAATTTTGTTTCTAAAATCACTGATGAGTTCGTTCGCTCTACCCCATCCAAGTTTCCAATGTCGTCTAAGATTTTGCTTAATTGTTCAAGAGATTGAGCTTGCACAATGGCAATTAAATCGTGTTCGCCACTAATGGCATAAAGCGCCGTTATTTGGCTCAATTGTTTGAGTTCTAAATTTGTTTTGGTGGTTAATTTTTGTTTGACCTTAATGGAGACATGAGCAGCCACTTGCTCGCTGAGGTATTGGTTCCCGTATTCTAAAACATAGCCATTTATCACACCTGTTTGCTCCAGTCGGCTGATGCGATTTTGTACAGTTGAACGAGACACCCCAAGCGCTCGCGCTAAGTCAGAAATGCTCATCCGCGCATTCGTTCGTAATAAAGAAAGGAGAGTTTGATCTTGTTCACTTATCATAATGAAACCTAAGATGGTTATTTTGATAAATAATACTAGCAAAACTCACAATTTAACACTGCACTTTGACATTACTAGGGATGATAATGAATAAATAACAAAAATGATGTGCTTGAGGTTTGTCCTGCAACTATGTGTGAACACTAATTGCACCACCTCAACTTTCTCTTAGACAACAAAAAGGTAATGAAAATGCAAGTCACTCGCTCACTATTTGATGATGTTATGGTGCCAAATTATGCCCCTTCGGCTGTTATTCCAGTAAAAGGTAGCGGCTCACGTGTTTGGGATCAAAACGGTCAAGAATTTATCGATTTTGCTGGTGGCATTGCCGTCAACTGTTTAGGTCATTGTCACCCTGCTCTGGTTACTGCATTAAAAGAGCAAAGCGAAAAGTTATGGCACTTATCGAATGTAATGACTAATGAGCCTGCACTTCGTTTAGCAAAAAAAATGACTGATGCAACCTTTGCAGATAAAGTCTATTTTGCCAACTCAGGCGCAGAAGCCAACGAAGCAGCGTTAAAACTTGCTCGTCGTTATGCACTTGATGTTTATGGCGCAGACAAAACGGGCATCATTGCATTTAATAAAGGGTTTCACGGTCGTACATTCTTTACCGTAACTGTCGGTGGGCAAGCAGCTTACTCTGACGGCTTTGGTCCAAAACCAGCTGACATCTCACATTGTGACTATAACGATTTAGCGGCTTTTGAAGCCTTGATCAATGATAAAACCTGCGCGGTAATGATGGAGCCACTACAAGGTGAGGGTGGCATCATTTCTCCAACGGCTGAATTTGTACAAGCAGTGCGCGAGCTTTGTACCAAACATAATGCTTTACTTATTTTTGATGAAGTACAAACGGGTGTGGGCCGTACTGGCGACTTATACGCTTATCAAGGATTAGCAACCACACCTGACATTTTGACAACAGCAAAAGCCTTAGGTGGCGGTTTCCCAATTGGTGCAATGATCACAACTAAAGACATTGCAGAACATTTAAAAGTGGGCACTCATGGTTCGACCTATGGTGGTAACCCATTAGCATGTGCAGTTGCAGAAGCAGCCTTTGATACCGTCAATACACCAGAAGTATTAGCAGGTGTCAAAGAGCGCGAGCAAATGTTCCGTGATGGTTTAGCCAACATCAACGCAAAATACAATGTATTTAGCGAAGTGCGTGGCAAAGGATTACTGTTAGGTGCCGTGTTAAATACTGACTATGCTGGACGTGCACGCGATTTCCTTGTTGCATCTACTGAACAAGGCTTAATGAGCCTAGTCGCAGGTATGGACGTGATCCGTTTTACCCCTTCATTGGTGATCCCTAAAGAAGACATTATCGAAGGCTTAGCACGTTTTGAAAAAGCGGTTGCGCACGTGGTAAATGGCTAATCGTGTGGGTGGCGTCACGCCACCCATTTTTATAAGAGTCAAATAATGCAAGTAATTCGCCCTATACAACAGTCTGATTTTGCAGCTTTAAAGCAAATCGCCATCGATTCAGGCCATGGATTTACCTCGCTGCCTGTGAACGACGAAATCCTGTTAAATAAAATCACTCGCTCAGAGCAGAGCTTCAAACAAGCCGTGACACAGCCAGGTGATCAAGGTTATCTTTTTGTACTAGAAGATTGCCAAACTAAAAAAATCATCGGAACCACCGCCATCGAAGCCTCGGTTGGTTTATCTGTCCCGCTTTATCATTATCACCGTGGTAAAACAGTTCATCATTCGCCAACGTTGAATGTTTACAATACAGTGGAAACACTGACAATGTGTAATGATTACACAGGTGCAAGCGAAATTTGTACGCTCTTTCTTCACGAAGATCACCGTAAAGGGCACGCTGGGCGCTTGCTGTCTCGTATCCGCTTTTTGTTTATGGCTGAACATCCTGAGCGTTTTTCAGATACTGTCATTGCTGAGATGCGGGGCGTTTCCGATAAACACGGTCATTCCCCTTTTTGGCAATGGTTACAAGAGCATTTTTTCAGTATCGATTTTCCAACCGCAGATCATTTAATTGGAGTAGGAAATAAAGTGTTTATTTCTGAGTTGATGCCGAAATTTCCAATTTACGCTAATTTGCTCAGTCAAGAAGCTCAAGCGGTTATTGGCCAAGTTCACACCAAAACAAAGCCAGCGTTAAGATTGCTGGAAAAAGAAGGCTTTGAGCACCGCGGCTATGTCGACCTGTTTGATGCCGGCCCGACTGTCGAAGCGAAGATCAATAATATCAAAACAGTCAGAGATTCTCTCGTCGCTCCCATTGAAATTGCAGAAGTCGAAACTGAACATGCCTTTGCGGTGTGTAATCATGAGATAGCGCAATTTCGAGCCACAGTCAGCAATAATGTGCAGTACGATGCCAGCGCACAGACGCTTTTTGTATCACAAGCGATTGCTGATGCATTGAATCTTTCATCAGGCGATCTCGTTCGCTTTTGCAAATTTAACTAGGATCCAGTTATGAGTTTTCCTGTTCAGTTTATCAACAACCAATGGATTGAAGGCTTAGGGCCACAGTTTCAATCACTCAATCCTGCTAATGGCGAAGTCCTTTGGCAAGGTGCAGGCGCTAACGCAGAGCAAGTTAATCAAGCAATTTTGGCAGCGCGCGCTGCTTTTTATGAATGGGCTGATCGCTCATTCGAACAACGCATTGCTGTGTTAGAAGCATTTGCTGAGCAATTAAAGGCCAACACTCAGTCATTAGCGATTATTATTGCCAAAGAAACAGGCAAGCCCCTTTGGGAAACACGCACCGAAGTGGCTGCAATGATTGGTAAAGTGGCCATTTCCATTAAAGCAAATCAAGAACGTACCGGTGTGGTCGAAAATCCGATGCCTGGTGCAAAAGCATTTATTCGCCATAAACCACATGGCGTCGTTGCTGTTTTTGGTCCTTATAATTTCCCTGGTCACCTTCCTAACGGTCATATTGTGCCTGCGCTATTAGCGGGTAACACGGTGGTTTTTAAACCATCAGAAATGACCCCTATGGTTGCTGAGTTTACTGTGCAACTTTGGCAAAAAGCAGGACTGCCTGCTGGGGTACTCAACCTAGTACAAGGTGAACTAGAAACCGGCAAAGCACTTGCTGGAAACTCTGAAATTGACGGGTTATTCTTTACTGGTAGTTCAAATACTGGTCACTTGCTTCATCGTCAATTTGCTGGTCACCCTGGCAAAATCCTCGCTTTAGAAATGGGAGGCAATAACCCACTTATCGTGAAAGATGTTGCGGATGTGTCTGCTGCAGTCCATGACATTATTCAATCGGCTTTTGTTACCTCTGGACAACGCTGTACTTGTTCACGCCGTATTTTTATTGCTAATGATGCCAATGGCGATGCGATTTTAGACAAATTGATCAGCGCTACAAACGACATAATGATTGGTGATTCATTTGCTGAGCCTCAGCCTTTTATGGGATCAATGATATCTGAGCAAGCAGCGCTTGGCATGCTTACAGCTCAAAAAGAAATACAATCGCTAGGTGGAAAGTCGATCATCGAAATGCGTCATCTGCAAGCTGGAACAGGCTTTGTTTCACCTGGGATCATTGATGTCACGGCTATTTCTGAACTTCCTGATGAAGAGCACTTCGGGCCTTTATTAAAAGTTTACCGTTATAGTGATTTTGATCGTGCAATCGACGAAGCGAACAATACATCATTTGGTTTATCTGCAGGCTTATTAGCCGATTCAGAATCTGATTATAACCACTTTTTTAAACGTATTCGTGCCGGAATTGTTAATTGGAATCGCCCAATTACAGGTGCATCTAGTGCGGCCCCATTTGGTGGCATTGGAGCCAGTGGCAACCACCGAGCGAGTGCTTTTTATGCTGCAGACTATTGTGCTTATCCGGTTTCATCGGTCGAAGCGCCCTCTGTCAGTTTACCGACTAACCTTGCGCCGGGTTTAACACTAGAATAATAGCGATGCTATTAAGTTATTAACAATCAGGTAGGGATGCCCTGCCTTATTAAAAGGTTTTATACTATGCATAACGATGTAAATGCTTTATTTGACAATCTTTGGCAAAACTATTTAGCTGTCACCCCTTCAGCTGTCAAAGTACATGAGTTACTCGGCTCTACGCAGCAAGATGACATCATTAATGATCATATTGCGCTGCGTACATTCAACATTGAAAAAGTCGGTTTAGAAAAACTAGCCGCTCATTTTTTAGCTGTGGGTTACAAAGAGTGCGGTGAATACCATTTTGAAGCAAAAAAACTCTATGCCAAGCATTTCGAACATAGTGATCCAAAGCAACCTAAAGTATTTATCTCTGAGTTACTGATTGACCAATGCTCACCTGAACTACAAGCCATTGTTCACAACATGGTGGATCAAATTGATCAACAAGCCGTGACTGCAGATAACTTTTTATATTCAGGTACACATTGGCAAGTTGATTCAGAGACGTACAAATCATTATTGGCAGAAAGTGAATACGCTGCATGGATGTCTGCATGGGGTTACCGCGCAAATCACTTCACGGTTAACATTAATGAATTAACTAATTTTTCTACCATAGAAACGGTGAATGACACCCTAAAAGAAGCGGGTTTCGCACTCAATACATCAGGTGGAGAAATTAAAGGCTCGCCAGAGGTGTTATTAGAGCAATCTTCTACACTGGCTGATGATTGTGACGTGCAATTTAGCGACCAAACAATGTCTGTTCCTAGCTGTTTTTACGAGTTTGCCTTACGTTACCCGATGGCTAATGGCGAATTATACACTGGGTTTGTTGCTGCATCTGCCGATAAAATATTTGAGAGCACCAACGCTCGATAAACGACTTCAAATATACTTCCCTTGAAGCAATCAAAATAGCGCCAAATTCTGTCAGGCGCTATTTTTTTATCTTTAAAATTATAGGATTGGGTTATAAGCAGCCTCGCCCCAACCGACCAACTCCCCATCTTTAAACACTAATGGCGTACATTCATCTTTGGTCATTTTACCATCAGAATGAATGCTGTGCGTGGCATAAAAAAGCACTTGGTAATGAGTGTTATCTTTGGTGACAAACTCCGAAAAATTCGGTGTGCCCATGGTATTTAAAACAGCTTGGTATGATTGGCTCAACTGTAAATTAGCGATTTTATCGCGGTTTTGTTTATGTTCTTTTTGCCAAGAACTAGCACTTGAAGTCGCCCACTGGCTATCAACTTCGCCATCAGAAACAGCAACAACACAACCCGTTAATAAAGTAGAAGCGGCCAATGCGCTAAGAAGTAATCGTACTTTCATTTATCATTTTTCCATAAGTAGACGTTAAAACTTAGACTAGTCTAGCAAAGGTGATGCCATTATTTATAATCTTTATAAACATACACTTAGAGTTAACGGTGTTTGATGCAGCTTTAGAATGTAGTCAAAATCACTATTAATTGAGTTATTTCACTAGGGGCTGCTATTCTTTCGTGGTTAAATTTTGTTCGAGATACAGCGTTTTTATCGCCCCGAGCAGTGTGTAGCTTAGTCATTCTAAGCAAATACTGCTCAACAAATCATAGATTCACTGACCGTTAGTCGACAAGAAGGGAAGAAGTAAAATTTAAGGCCAATGCAGTGAGCATTGGCCTAAGTAGAAAATGACTTGTTTAAAAATTAGCTGTAAGGGTAATTGTAGCGGTGCGTGGCCCACCTATAAAAAAGGTTTCTCCAGTCCCGGTACCTGTCGATAGATAACGTTTATCAAAAAGATTATTGACTACAAAGGCAATATCTACTGATTCAAACATCGCATCTTCAAGGGATTGGCTGTATCCAAGATTGAAATCAACCACAGTGTAACTTTCAGCAGCTCCTCTTTCGCCAGTGTATTTTGCCGATAAACCTGAGCGTAGATTTCCTTGAGTGTAGTCTGTCGATATAACAAACATATCATCTACAGAATCAATGACTTTGTCTCCAGCGTTAAACCCTGGAGCATTCCCTATATAAGTCGAATCATTCATTGTATATGAACTATAAACACTCAAGTTCTGATCCACCTGATATTTCGCACTCAGCTCTAAACCTTGTGACTCAATGCCACCGACATTGATATACTGCCCATTTGTTCCAACGGTATAGTCAATTCCACCAGTGTCGCTTCCAGGGGCGATAAAGGTGATGCGATTATCAAATTCGATTGAATAAACTGTTGCACTCACTTGCCAATCTAAGTTACTAAAACGTACTCCTAAGTCTATATTTTCAGCTGTTTCTGGGACTATGTCAGTGAGTGTTGATGCGTCTCTTTCGAGCACTTCATTTTTAATTGCAGCAAAATTTTCACTGAACCCAGCAAACAATTCCAGCTCATGGGATAGTTGATAAACGGCTCCCGCGCTCAATAACACATCAGAATCACTGTTTACTCGAGTAGACGGCGTTAAGCCAAATTGGTCATGTTTTTCAATATCAACCATGTATTTTTGCGCCCCTAAATTAAGCGTAAAATCAGAAAAGTTAATACTATCTTGCACATACAATTTCAATGTATCGGTGTTGAACACATTTTTATATTGTGTCCAATAAGGAGTCTGATCAAAATGATGGTACACTCGCGCATCAATCACTTTATGCCAATCGCGCGATTCGGTGCGTTCATCATCTTCGTACCACAATCCCACTTTGATATCATGGTTTTGTAACATTACTTGGTAATCCGCTAAGACACCAAAACGGTCTTTTTTATAATGAGTATGGCGATAAGACATCACAGGCACTGCATCTGCAGGGTAACACGCACTATGCAATAAATTACCTGACTCCCACGGCCATGAATAACTTGACTCACACCCTTGTGAAGGGGATAACGCGTTCCCCGCAAGATCGATAAATCCATATTTGCTTTGCACACTGCCACCTTGATGAGTTGGCAGTCCATTTTCATCAACGGCCTTGACTAAATAAGGTGGGATCCAATCACCACGGCCGCTATTTTTGTGTAAATAAGGAGTAAACGTTAATGATGATGTGCTTGATAAGGCATAGTCAAATTTGAGATACCCTAAGGTATTTTCACGAAGTGTTGACCAACCTTCTGCGAACATCTGGTCAAAATGCGGCACACCTGTCCAGTTCCACGTCAATTGATCCCAATCTGGGGTCTGTTTAAATTGCGCTATTGAGACACTGTTATAGTTATCTTCTTCAACATCATCGAAAGATAATCGGCCTGTGATACTCAGCTGTTCAAAATCAGAAATGAACTTAAACTCAGCATGCTGTTTCGTTGTTCCTCCGTTGCTTCCTTCGCCAATCCAACGGCTAGTATCTGTTTGAGAATAACTGATATACGCGCGGGTATGACCCAATACTTGTCCTGTTTGATGACGGACAAAGTAGCGACTGGCATCATGATCGCCTGTCGTATAGGCAATGGTTGTTTGTTTTTCTGAAGAAGGATCAATACTGACAAAATTAAATGTTCCACCCAATGCTTCAAGTGACGCTGACGCTAAATCAGCAGTTCCTTGACCCACTTCGACCGTCGCCAAATTTTCAGTTTCGAGGTAACGATTAGCTTTTGCACCTCCACCATAATTTGACCCCCCGTTTGGGATCCCATCGACCGTCATACCCAGCTGCTGCTGGTTTCCATCAATAGAAAAACCACGCATAGTGATAGAAGTCGACCAATCATCGCCACCAAATGCATCGCCTTCATTAATACTAATACCTGGCAGGTTATCCATTAAGCCTAACACGCTACTGACCGTGTTTTGTTGCTGAGTCATTGATGTATCTATTTGATGATTCGCATACGATATTTTTTTGGCTATAACCGATACTTCTTCAATTTCATCTGAAGAGGCCAGCACGGCGTGTGAAGATAGAATCAATGCTATCGAGAGAGGTAACGGACGGATTTTTGGCATGCAGGCCATGAATATTTCCTTTTTAAATAGAAGGTTAGCTTTTTCAATGGCAACGATGCTAGACGCTGACTGTGACTTTTAAGTGACAAAATATTGATATTTAGATGAATCGCTCTAACCTTTAGCATTGGTAAAGCAGAAAAAAATCAGCGTGTTGTAAATGTGATGCGTCCTAAAAACCAATCAAAACAGCTGGCAGAATTTTCTCTCTTCGCATTCTGTCTGGGTATTTTTCTTGATATACTGCTTAGGAATTTATCTGGACTCTATGCATGATTTCTAAAAATCAACTTAAGCTCATCCGCTCTCTAGCGCAAAAAAAATACCGTAAACAGCATCAATTATTTTTAGTACAAGGCGAAAAGAATGTACTGGAACTCTTTGATACGCCTTTAGTGATCCATTCTCTTTTTGTCACAGAAGCATTTGCGACGTTACATCAAGCTAAGCTCGCAAATTTAACCTACACCCTGACTGATGACGCTAATCTTGCTAAAGCAAGTACTATCGTCAGCAATAATGCGGCACTCGCGGTCGTTAACATTCCACCCGCTGAATTACCCAACGACTCCCAATGGCTTATTGCTCTGGATGGCGTATCAGATCCGGGGAATTTAGGCACCATTATTCGTGTCGCTGATTGGTATGGCATTAAGCATATTATTGCCAGCGAAGCTTGTGCCGATCCGTATAATCCAAAAACAATTAGCGCCACGATGGGCTCTTTTGCCAGAGTGAGTGTGACACAAGTTGATTTACCCGTTTATTTAGCCAATAGCCGCCAACCAATATATGGCGCCTATTTAGGAGGCGAAAATGTCCATCGCACTCAATTTAGTCAAACGGGAATTTTGCTGATGGGCAGTGAATCTCATGGCATTGGAAAAGAAGCAGGCGAGCATGTGACCAACAAAATCACTATTCCTGCGTTTGGTCATGCTGAATCTCTCAATGTCGCCATGGCCACGGGAATTATTTTAGATAATATATTCAGAACATAAGCAAAGTATTGAGTCTGTTATTTATGTTTCTATCAGGTGGATTTTGTTTTTAACGCCATTCCAATCGTCAGCATCTTCGGGTGCTGATTTTACTTCTGTAATATTTGGCCATATTTCGGCAAGCTCAGCATTGAGCTCAATGAATTCTTTTTGATCTTCAGGCACCGCATCTTCTTGAAATATTGCATCAGCAGGACATTCAGGCTCGCATAGACCGCAATCGATACAAATAATTGGGCTGATCGCCAAAAAATTTGGTCCTTCAAAAAATGCATCCACAGGACAAACAGCAACACAATCTGTGTATTTACATTTAATACAGTTATCGCCTACGATAAATGCCATATTATTTTTGCCTTCACTCACGTTTAAACAGCGGACGATCATACTGATCCCGGTTAAAAATACAATAGCGCACTCCCCCTCTGTTGTAGTGTTTTTACTGATAAAACACTCAACATCCATGACAGCTGTAACGACTTCACGTAAAATAGCGGGTTATTGTGAGCGTAAACACTTTTACGCTAAGACACCATTAATGAATGAGACTTTATGATCCGCTTAACTGAAATCAAACTCCCGCTCGATCACGATGATAGCGCGCTCCCCCTTGCTATTATCAATAAACTCGATATTGAAGAATCTGCATTACATAACTTTACCGTGTTCAAACGTGGTTATGATGCCCGTAAAAAGTCCAATATTTTACTTATCTACACACTGGATATCGACGTTGATAATGAAGCTCAGTTATTAGAAAAGTTTCATAAAGACCCTCATGTCAAAATTGCCCCCGATACAGCTTATAAATTTGTCGCGACGGCCCCTGATAACCTTACTGAACGCCCAGTCGTGATCGGATTTGGCCCTTGCGGGTTATTTGCTGGGTTATTACTTGCTCAAATGGGTTTCAAACCCATCATTCTTGAACGCGGTAAAGCGGTCAGAGAACGCACAAAAGATACCTTTGGTTTTTGGCGTAAACGGACCCTTGATGTTGAATCAAACGTACAGTTTGGTGAAGGGGGCGCGGGCACTTTTTCGGATGGTAAATTGTACAGCCAAGTCAAAGATCCAAAACATTATGGCCGAAAAGTCATTAACGAATTTGTTGCCGCTGGTGCTCCTGAAGAAATTCTCTATGTAAGCAAGCCACATATTGGTACCTTTAAATTAGTGAATATGATCGAAAAAATGCGCGCTGAAATCACCGCACTGGGTGGTGAGATCCGCTTTAGCACCCGTGTTGACGACATAGAGCTGACTGATAATCAAATTACCGCTCTCAAGCTATCAAATGGTGAGACCCTTCATAGCAAACATGTTGTGTTAGCGGTTGGACACAGTGCTCGTGATACGTTCGAAATGCTCTATAACCGTGATGTGTATATGGAAGCAAAACCTTTTTCTGTCGGATTCAGAATCGAGCACAAGCAATCGATGATTGATGAGTGTCGATTTGGTGACAATGCTGGCAACCCTATTTTAGGTGCCGCTGATTACAAACTGGTTCACCATTGTGATAATGGTCGGACAGTTTACAGTTTTTGCATGTGCCCTGGCGGAACAGTGGTTGCTGCAACATCAGAACTGGGGCAAGTCGTTACCAATGGCATGAGTCAGTATTCACGCAATGAACGTAATGCCAACAGCGCCATTGTGGTTGGAATATCGCCTGATGAAGATTATCCAGGGCATCCACTTGCGGGGATTGAGCTTCAACGTCAGCTCGAAAAACAAGCTTTCACTTTAGGCGGCAGCGACTATAACGCCCCCGCACAAAAAATTGGCGATTTTCTAAAAGGACGCACGTCGGCTGAATTAGGCGATGTACAACCTTCTTATACCCCTGGCATTACATTGACTGATCTATCACATGTCTTGCCTGATTATGCCATTGCAGCTTTACGTGAAGCGATCCCTGCTTTTAATAAACAAATAAAGGGCTTTGCAAGCTCGGATGGATTATTGACAGGTGTTGAAACGCGTACGTCATCACCAGTGTGTATTAAACGAGATAAAGCTTATCAAAGCATCAATGTTAAAGGCCTGTTCCCTGCAGGTGAAGGTGCAGGTTATGCTGGGGGGATTTTATCTGCTGGTATTGATGGTATTAAAGTGGCAGAAGCCGTAGCGTTATCTATTTTAAGCAGCAGTTCGCAGGCCTAGTTCTATCTGATAGGGCACTGATAAATAGAATAAAGGGCTGATAATTTTACGTTCGTAACGTTTTTCATCTATCCTTTTTATATGATTTATCATTGAGCCCAATTGTGAAACGGATAGCACTCATTGTTTTTATTGTATTTTCAAGCGCTGCAAATGCGCTTGAAAGACAGCTTATCACTTTGTACGCATATCATTTAAAGCCGCCGTTTATAGTGGATATCGCTAACGAAAAAGGGCTTTATTATGATCTTGCAACTTATCTTAATATCAAACAAAAAAAGTATGAATTTCGTACGGTTTTTGTACCACGAAAACGCTTAGACCGTTACTTATCCAACAAAAAATTAGATGGCTTAGTGATTGGTGTCAGCCCGATGTGGTTTAATGATAAAAACGAAACTGTATACTTGTGGTCTGACTCTTTTTACCAAGACCGAGATTTAGTCATTTCATCAACAAAAAAACCAATCGATTATCAAGAGCCTAATTCACTTCTTAATACCCGTATAGCTGGGGTTAGAGGCTTTAAATATTTTGGGATAGATCCGTTAGTAAATTCTGGAAAAGTTGTCCGTGAAGATACCGTAGGTGAATATGAAGTCGTCGAAATGGTCTTAAAAAATCGTGCCGATGCAGGGATTGTCAGTGAATCCACTCTATTATATTTAAATGCACGCAATGACTGGCAAGGACAACTTTTTTATGCCACTAACCCTCATGATCAATATACGAGAAGAATTTTAATTCCTGAAAAATTTAGTGATGTCTTAAGCACTATTAACCCTTTAGTTAAAGACATTCAAACTGACTCACTCTGGCTTTCTTTTTTGGATAACTACTACAGCCAGCAAAATTTGAACTAATTTAATAAGTACGCAATAAAATGTTTTTTGTCCATACTTAACATGAATTTTTCAGCTTGATGGAAAAGCAATTAAGTCATGGATAATATTAACAAACTATACATGTGAGCCCTATATGAACCTTAAAGTATCTCAGTCACTTTACCTTGGATTTGGGTCAATAGTTGCCATTACCCTTATTCTTGCCTTGATAGTTTGGTCAATCGTCACTGAATCTGCGAAAATCGCTCAAGAAATCGCAAAAGATGATGTGCCAGGTGTGTTAGCCTACCTAAACGTGTCTGACAAAATTAGCACGATTCAAACGAATGCACTCGAATACTTAAATGGTGAAGAAGATGAAAAAATCTCCTTTGCTCAAAACAAACAAGCTTTTACTCAAGCGTTTGCGGAATTAGTACCATTGGAATCCTCCAAGCAATCTGATCGTGACAAAATGGCAAAAATAGAATCATTGGCAAACAGTTACATCAAACAATTAGACTCTGAAGTATTTATTAAATATTCGCCCCTTCGAGAACAAACAGCGATAAAACGAATCCGAGATCTCACTAAAAATGTTGGCCTGCCGCTGGAAAATCTTCTTGATCAATTGAAAGAAGAAGAATTTAATGATGCTTATAAAACCACAGATCTTCAAGAGTCATTAAATGATGATTTACCTGGCGTACGTTACTACCTTGAATTAGTAGATGAAGCAGGTGATATGATTTCATCATTAAATGCTTACATTGCTGGCGATCCTGATGCGAAAATTGCGTTTAAAAATGACTCTGAATCCTTTCAATCCTATTTAACTTTAATTAAACCACTTGAACAAAAACCGAATGAATTAGTTAATATCCAGAAAATTGAAGATTACTACTCAGAAATTAAAGTGACGGCACAGGAAGTTTTTGGGAAATATGACCCAAAACATAAAGCCGCTGCTATTGCATTAATAGATACACTTGAACATGAGTTAGTGACCCCATTACAAAAAATTCTCCAAGACTCAGCCAAAGAAGAAGAAGTCGATGCAACATCTGCTCTCACCTCTTTAAATAATAATGTCGACAATGTCATTTTATGGTTACTAATAAACGCAGCTGTTGTGCTAGCAGTGGGCTCTACCATAGCCTGGAAAATTTCAAGTATGATCAAATTCAGACTCGATGTTATTTCAGCCAAAGCAAAATCGATTGCAAATGGTGACTTAACGTCTGAGCTCATTAATGATAGCCGTACAGATGAATTAGGTGGCTTATCCCGCTCCATTGATGAAATGCAACGCTCACTCAAAGATCTCATTAAGCAAATTTCTAACGTTGCGAATCAAGTAGCGACCAGTACTGCACAAGTTGAAGAGTCCAGCTCTCAAGTCGTTCAAGGCAGCCAATCTCAGGCTGATAAGGCACATCTTATTGCTGCTGCGGTTGAACAAATGAGCATTACAGTCAAAGAAGTGGCCGCGCAAAGTGCAGATGCTGCAAATACTTCGCAAAAGGCAGGTGAAGAAGCCCAAGAAGGTGGCCGATTAATGCAAGAAACGGTCAATGGGATTAATCGTATCGCTGAGGTTGTCAATGAAACCGCTAGCACTGTAGATAGTTTAGGTCGTCGAGGTGAAGAAATTGGCGATGTAATTAAAGTCATTAATGACATCGCAGAGCAGACAAACCTTCTCGCCCTTAATGCAGCAATCGAAGCGGCCAGAGCGGGTGAATTAGGTCGCGGGTTTGCCGTTGTAGCCGATGAAGTAAGAGGGTTAGCTGAGCGCACATCTAAGGCAACAAAAGAGGTCGGCACTTTGATTAGCTCTATCCAAAATGAAACACGCCAAGCTGTGTCTCGGATGGGTGATGGTACAGAATTAGTGGCTGCTGGTGTACAACTGGCTAATGAAGCTGGTGAAGCATTATCTAAAATTGTTCAACGAACTATTGATGCTAATACAATGATCCACGCTATTGCCACAGCCAGTGATGAGCAATCATATGCTACACAAGAGATTTCACGTGACATTACCGCTATCAGTGATATTGCTAATGATTCAGTCGCTCAAACAAAAATCGGATCAAGTTCAGCCAAAGAGTTAGACGAAAAAGTCTCAGAACTTGAACAATTGGTGGCCCGCTTCAAAGTGAATTAACCTGCACTATTTTGATATCCATAAAAATGCCTGTTATCAGGCATTTTTATTTTTCTCTGCCGATAACCCAAGTCAAAGGCATAACCCAAAACAACACCTGAGAGACTGGTTGTAGTCAAAACTGATTACCTTGGCCCTGACCGTTTTCTAGCTGCTGTATATTTAGAATTAATAAATCAAACATATACTTGATATCAACTCGTTTAAGAATATTTTTTATTTGAGTCGGGTTGTTGACCTGTTTTAAATAGCTGTAATTTTTCTAGACAAATTCTAATTGAATATTTTGGTCTATTTTAAGAATATTTTTAATCAGTTTACGTTGTTGATAGCTTTGATCATTAGTCCGTATAATCAAAAATTTATCTTTATTTTTTTTGAGTAATTTTACTATTTGATAAATGAATAACTCTGCACTTAAGTCAAGTATTTCAATCACACTCATATCAAGAGTAAACATGCTTACATGTTCTCTGCTTAAGTATTGTAGTAGCGAATGTACAGCCTTTTGCTGAGAAATACTTGATAATCGACACTCTGCATTAAACACAATTCTGTTATTATTTTTATCAAACTGAAAGTTCAAATCAACTATTTCCATCAACTTAACCTTCGAATACTTAAGAAACTAATATCACTTGCAAAGTCACTAAACCAAGGCTGCTCACCAAACTGCTCAAGAAGTTGTTGAGCTGTTTTATTTCGTAATTCACTTGCTTGGATCAGTTCTAAGCCGTTTTTGAAGTCTTGCGATCGATTGGTAAGTTTCAATAGAGCTTGCCTAAAACCTGATGAATAGAGAAGCAAATGTGTATCACTTTGCAACTTAATAAGGTGGTCTTTTAATTCTATTTTATTGTTTATTCCCAAAACGAAATTATCCGGGTATAACTCGATTTCTTTGACACTGCCTTGGTTAAACAAAATAGGATCTTCGCATTGACCCCATACCTTGAGCTGCTCTTTTTCAAATTGAATGGCTTGCAGTTTTACCAAAAACTGTGACTTTAACAATTTGCTCTGCTCAACCACCATTTGATTCACGCCGCGAAGCCTACTTTCGATATTACCACTTTGATATTGCAATAAACTTTGAATCTGCAAAGTAAGGGAAGCTGTCTCTAACCCTCCTCCAGAAACTTGTCCAAAAAAGAGTAATTTTTGACCTTCTTTATCCGTTACTATTTGCCAAAAATCCCCCGCTACACTGCGAGATGCTAAGTGATTTAAACTTAATTCATAATCACCTATTCTTAGTTGGCTATTTATATGCGGCATAAATTTTTGCCGTAAAACTAATAAATTATCAACTTCGGCACCTAAATGCTTATTCTCAGCACTAAGCATACTATTTAATTGCTGTACTTTTTCATTTGCCTTAGTAAGCTGAGCAGTACGCTCAGCAACAATCGCCTCAAGATCACTGGTGAACTCACCCAAAGTTTGGCTGACTTGATTGAGTGTATTGGCTAATACCCCAAATTCATCATTACTTTTAATGATAACGCGGTGATTAAAGTCTTGTTTTGATAGCTGCTCAGCACCAGATTTTAACTTAGTTAATGGGATAGACACCCAAGCGGTAATAATGCCCGTGATTAAAAATGCGAGGGCTAAAGAGACCGCAAATGCAGTCCAACTAATGCGCTTTTGTTTTTCAATACGGTCTTGAAAAGCACCAACATCATAATCGATCCCCAAAATAGAAATGACCTCACCATTGTCTGACTTTATTGGTACCACAGCCGTTAATACTGTACCAAATTCATCGGTATACCAGTTATCTGCAACACCTATTTGGCCTTTGAATGGCAGAGTAAAAAATGCAGGGGCTTTATAGAGGTTTCCGATTGGATTGCCTCCTTCAGAGAAGTTATCTTTTTCATAATTAGAGTCGGCTAAAAAGATTAACGCCTGCTCAGGAGCCACATTAGGCACTTTAACCATCAGATACGCCCAAGCTGCTCTTGATGGGTTATCATCTAACACATTAGTTTGTGGCAACAACTGAAGAGAGCGAATTCTATTTCGACTCCCTTCTTGCACTCGGCGTAGTAACTGCACAATGTACTGAAAATCAAGCGTATTATGGAGATTTTGAGATTGCTGCTCTGTGAGAAGTAGCTCTGTTGAGCCTTCTTCTAATAAGCTAAATTGATTCACAGCCTCCAGGTAGTTTTCGGACAATTCATCATGAAGCTGCTGCTTCAATGAATGAATAATATCGCGCTCTTCTTCTTTAAAAATAAATGCTGACGTACGGGTCACATCGCCAATCGACTGTTTTAGATCATTGTGTAACGTTTGCAACGAATATTGATAAAAGTACACTAAAATGCTGCCAACTAAAGCAGTCATTAATACAATCATTAAAATACCCAGTTTAACCGCAAAAGAGACTTTCATATTCGTTCCTATAAGAAGCTAAGCCATGATCAGTAATTTAATTTGACTTGGGACCAGGCTCATACCAAACGCGCCTGGACTGACACCATTTTGCCCTGATGGACTGAGCATTTTAGTGGCTGGTAAGCCCCCGATTAACGTTTTGACACTACCAAACAAATTTCGTTGTGGCCCCATAACCATGCCTGATAAAGGGTTCATCATCAGCCCAGCATTGTCGCCGTTACTCATTGGTGTAATGGTCATTAAATTGTGATTTGGCATACACATAGTCAAGACTTTAAATTGACTAGGAATTGCTGTCATTGGCACAGCAATATTTGGGTAAGGAATGGGGGTTGGAATAGGCCCTACTGGACTTGGGATAGGTGTTAAACACACATCAGGAAACGCAAAATCCATTCCTCCCATTTGAGTCTTTGCAAACATTACTTACCCCATGTGTATCCGTTGTGCATCCACTTTGACATCTTCTTTAGCGGTGATGATTGTTTGGCGGCTACGCGCATTCCATGTGTGCTTGATGGATTGAACAAGATTGCCAATATGTGCCGTTTCGATGGTCTCAACCCATCTCATTACTTGATCGGCTTTTTGATAAACTCTACCAATAAAACAATGGCACTGCTGTGCATGTACTTGTGCTTCTTTAGTCGACATAGCAGCTTTTAAGGTTGATAGATTAAATTGTTCTGCGGTTATTGAGTGATGCTGTGAAGTTTGTTCTAGTTTTTTTGCTGACTGCTGGAGGGTGCTCTCAGTCATCAGATTCAGATCTGCACGAGCACTGATCGATACTTGACCTTTCACGCTGATATCTAAATCTCCCGAAATAGCAATTTTTGCGTTCTCAGTTGCTTGTTGCAAAATTGACAGCACAAATGTGCTATCTGAGTTTTTACAAATTAACACTAAATCGCCAATCGCAGGGGTTAACAAGCAACTTGCAGCAACCTCGGCATGATGTATTCCTTGGTCACTTTGTAATACGCAATGAGTATTTTGTATAAACTTGATCCGTGCCGTTTCAAGATTCGTCCCACTTGATTGAATTGACACGACATTATGTTGCTCATTCATTTGTACCTACCTTAAGCCTTAAATGATTCGGCCTGTGCTTTTTTAGTATCAGTTTCCAGCGCAGCTGTTCGGTTTGCTTGTTGCCAATCGGTATGGTTTTCGATGACTGCGTGCAAATTACATCGAAACAGTTCAGCTTTTTTAAAATGACTATTAGACAAGTCTGCATGAGAAAAATCTGCATACATCAGGTTTGCACCTTCAAAATTACTGCCTTTTATTTGCGCTTTGACTAATTGAGCTTGCTTTAAATTTGCACCAATAAATTTGGCTTCATTGAGTTTAGCTTCATTAAAGAGAGCCTGCTCTAAATGTGTCCAACTAAAATCACATTGAGTTAAGTTCGCCTTGATAAAAAGGGTGTTATTTAGTACTGCTTGATTAAAGTTAGCCGATGTAAGCTCAGCTTCCATAAAGCCTGTTTGTGTTAAATCACATTGAGAAAAATTACACTGCTCTAATTTTGATTCTCTAAACTGACATATCTTAAAATTCACTTTAGTAAAATCAAATGCGGTAAATATGGCATTTTGGAAAAGTACTAATTCAAGAATCGCACTATTTAAGCGAATATCAGAAAAAATAATATTGATAAAGTTAGTTCTAAAGTGCGTCGATGATTCAAGGTTTGCAGCAGAAAAATCACTATCGACAAAATTCGACTCTTTAAAATTTGCACCGGTAAAATTAGTTGAATTAAATAGACTCTTCACACAATTAATTTGGCAAAACGTCGCATAACTAAAGTTGGCATGACTCACATCACTTTCAATAAAATTAGTCTGCTTAATTGAAAGCTCGCTTAACTGTGCGTCGTTGAAAATACAGCGCATAAAATTTGTTTCATCAAGGCGTGTATTATTCAATATTGCTTGGCTGAAATCGCAATCAACAAAACTCGCCTGTGACAAATTGCTCCCAGAAAAATCTGCCCCCATAAACTCTGACTTTGAAAATACGCCGCCAGATAAATCGACATTCGATAAATCTTGCCGTTTAAAAGACTGACTATCAATCATCGGGGGAACGTCTGCTTTTCCCTTAATTTGTTTTTCAAGTAAGTGTTTATTCAAAAATGGGCCTCCAATTTTCAAACAATGTTTTTTCTAAATTAGCACCGCCAAAATCGGTTTTGGCGACAGTGGCATTTAAAAAATTGACGTTATACATATTGGCATTGTTAAAACGGCTATCTCTTAAATCTGCATTCATCAGGTTTGCTTCAAATAAGTCAGCCTTAGTGAAATTACACTGACGCAGCTTGGTTTCACAAAACTGGCTTTGCTTTGCAATACTATGATGAAAGTTCACATGATTTAAAAGTGAGCCACCAAAGTCCGAGGACGAGACATCACTTTGAACAAAGGTTGTCGCGGTTAAATCGCATTCTCTTAAATTACTCCCATGAACGGTCGCCCCATTAAAATTACAATGCTGCATTTGGCACCCACCAACAAACCGCGTATTGGTTAACATCGACTGAGTAAAACTGACGTTATCTAACTGCCCCATTACGACATTCACGCTATCTAAACAGCATTGTTTAAACATGCTATGGCTTAAAATGGGTTTGATAAAATTACTCTCAGTTAAATCACATTCTATGAACTCACATTCGGGTGAATTTAACTCTATAAATTGTTGTTTTTTGAGAGTGCAATGAACAAATCGGCAACCAATCAGCTGTGTTTCTAACCACGCATCTTGGCGTTCACTAAAGGTGCATTCAGTGAAAGTACACTGTCTAAACACAGACTTAGCAAAGGTCACCTCATCAAATTGGATTTGATTAAAATGACATGAGTCATACACTCCTGCGCCTAAATTGACTGAAGTCATTAAACACGCGGTAAAAAAAGAATGTTTGAGCTTACTATTTGCAAAATTCACAAATCGAAGATCTGTCTGTTCAAATACAAGTGATTCCAGATTGGAAAACTCAAAGTAAGCAGCAACTAGGCTGATTTGCTTAAAGCTAAGCCCTTTTATTGTGCAAAAAGCGTAGTCATAATCAGTCAGTGGCAGCTGTTCATTTAAAGCATTCACTAGGCTGTGTACTTTTTTATGTTCTTGTTGTGGATGAGGGGAGCGAGCGCGGTTGATGAAATGCGCCCCCGTTAAATAACTGTCTTTTATAAAATCGAATGCATCACTGAGTTTATTGTCAATATCTGGCGAATTCACTTTGTCTTGCAGTGTGCTCAGTTTATCTTTTTGTTCATCCGAGAGCCCAATGACTGCTGTTTGACGATTAGCGAGCATCTCAGCCATTGGCTGAGATGCTTGTTGGATGCTTGCTCTTATATTTGCTAAATCTTGCTTATTAACCCTTGGCAGTACAGGTGGTAGAGTTAATTCTTCTAGAATATTTTCAAGCTGAGCAATTGATGATTGAATACCAGGAACAAAGGCTGCCTCTTTTTTCAACCGGGCAATTTGCTGTGTCAGTTCGTCAATGGCTGCTTGTTTTTTCTGCTTTGCCATATCGACCATGGCGTTATTCATATCTTCCATTGCATCCATATTCAATGACGTCAGGTCGATATTTTGCGCGGTGATTTTTCCATCTTTTGCACCGGGCAATATTTTATCGGCTATTGCCGCGAGTTTAACCGCTTCTGCAGGAAGCGGCTGGGAATTCTTTTTAGCCCCTGTGGCATTTTTTAATTGCTCAGCTTCATCGTTTTTGCCTAATTGCCTTAATTCTTGTTCTTGCTGCTCAATTGCTTGCGCGGCTTTAAGCTCAGCGGCATCTTTTTGTCCACCAGCAAATGTCGACATATTATCGGCTAACGAAGCCTCATTTGGGATATTCTCTTGGAAAGCTTGAAAACCACATTGAATATTAATCGGCAATAAAGAGCGAGAATCAAGTAGATATTTGTAACTCAACGCCGGGTTTGTACGGTTGCAGTAGTCATCAAAGTAAAATTGCTGCGGTTTATCTTTCTCTGTTAAACCTTGATGAGCTAACAGGAGTCCTTCGATATCTTGCCCTTGTGGATGACTTACTTGCGTCGAACCCCGATGAATAACCACACCTAAATTATCATTAGGAAAAAATAAAACCGTGTCTAACTTAAATTCTAATTCTTCAAACTGTGTGATATCTGGGGGGGAGTACTGATCGATAAGCTCGATTGCTTCAATTTTTTCGTGTGGCTTTCGAACAATAAACCCACGCGGCTTAACCTTTGGTAGCACGCCTTTTAAAAGGCCTTTTTGATGGTGCATACCACTAATCGCAAAGGGTTCATCTCCATGAAGGTAACCGTCAAACCGTTGATCCTGAGCGGCCACATTAAAAAAACGCCAATCAATATCAGGAGCTAAACCGGGCATATGATTTTGCAGATACTCATCATCATATGTACCGCATAGCGCTTGTTGCATCGGCCACGACTGATCAAGAGGCAAAAATGAAGCCGGTTGATAATCATTGGCTTTAGATGTCACCGGATGATTTGCGTGTTCAATATTAGCCAGCCAATGTAAGCAAATATTATTTTTTTCTATCTCGGCGCAGCCTAACCCTTCAGTATTATAATGTTCAGTCTCACCACCAAAGGCATGTTGGTAATCAATTGGCATTGTAGTAAATGGAGTCGGCTCAGATGGGTAACTAAATGCTCCAGCGCCTTTCCAATAACGGTCGCCATAAACAACTAAGTGCTTTTTCAACCCAGCAAACTCGACCACAACATCAAGTTGCCCAGTGGGACGCTCCTGTAGCGATTGCGCTGAGCCAAAGACTAAATACTCAGCTTGATCTTTCGGCATGGCCTGATCGAGCAAGGTATTTTTACCTAAAGATTCACCAATTGCTTGCCAGAGATCTTGCTCGAGTACGGCCTCGCCAGAATCTAGCCGAAATCCCCATAAAGAAGAAAGGACAAAAAAATGTTTATGATTGTATTGAAACGTTTTATTCAATAAAGACGCTTGCAATGATTTAATTATTTTCATTCATCAATTCAATATTGTCAGTAAAGATGATGCTAAACGTAATTGACTATTGGTGAGGTCAGCATTGTGACTGGCAAGCGTTAATTGGCGATTAAGCAAATACATGACTTCTTTTTCCATTTTAATTCCTTCTTCGGCTTTGAGTTTCAGTGCCCGAGCTTCCATTTCTGTTTTTAATGGTCCGATCCAGGCTTTAATCTCTAAACCATCATCCCCTGTTTTTATTTCAGTTTCTAATGGGCAAGCAGATAACTCGATCGTGTTTGTCATGATGGCGCCTGAAATACTGACCTCATTTTTCATGCCTAACGCTTCTATCTCCACCGTATTACTCATCCCCCCGATATGGGTTGATATCTCAGTTGCGCCGACATCAATTTCCATTTTCATTTCAATTGTCGGTAAGCCATCCCCTTTGAAACTAAAAGTAGCGCCTGGCGCGGGCTCTCTGACTATTTCATACGAGACTGGAGCGCCATACGCATACACATTTGTGGTCGTCACTTTACCAACACCTGATACATCAGAAATCGTTTCTTCTTTAAAATCGCCATCTGGGGTTTGTTCTATTTCAGTACAGACGCCATTTTTCTTGTGTTCAGAGCCAACTAATTTGCCATCTTTTGTATAGGTCGCTTCATACTTCTCTCCACCATAACTATGCTCTTCTTCATCACAAATATAGCTGACAGACACACTTTTTCCATGGCTGTATTCATATGAATTTCCAATACTTTTCTCAACTCCCGTACTGCCGCCATCTAATTTTACATACACCCCATTTATCGCACCGACTTCGACCAAATGTGGATTATCTTCACTCGCTTTAGGTATCGCTAAATCATAGGGCCAATCTGTTTTATTGATCGCATTAACAGGCATGCCATCGTCGTCGGTTTCAACATGGCTTTCGGCATAACCATTACCAAATTCATAATCACAGGTATCGCCCCAAGCGTAGTTATTACCATTTTGATAAGAGAATGTGTCCGACCATACTTTCTCAATTTGGTGATCGCCCGGCTCAAACCGTTGGGCGCCGGGGATTGTTTTATTATACGAACGTGACCACGAGCCATCTTCTTGTTGTTCAAATACTTCGCCACTATCACCTAAGATATTAAACACTTCATCACTGTGGACACCACCATTGTTTCCTTCGCGCCAGTGAGCCTCTTCGTAGCCATTACCAAAGCCATATACATCTCCACCACCGTAAACGTGCTCATTACCGTCAGTAAAGATATATTTAGGGCCACAACGGCGCTCAATTAAGTAATCTCCAGATATTTCCATCTGCGTTGTGAGTGTCTCCACGGATTGACCTGCGTGATCGATCACTTGAAATTGATGTATATCTGAATAATCAGTGGCTTGACCCTGTGAAGTAAGAGTGTAGGAACTTGTGGCACTTTCTCCTAGCACTTGGGTGGTTAAACGCTGCCCACCTTGTATGTCTTTTCGCTCGATGCCTTGGGTTAACAGCACAAATCCAGAACCATCATGATTAGGCGCACCTAAGTGCATATAAGTTTGATTGGTTGGACATTCTAGCTTGATGCGGTTCTTCCCTTGTTTGTCTTCTATTTCTATTTTGTTTCCGCCAGCTGTTTTTATCATCGAATTGGTCGAGTTTTCTGCACGCACTAACGAGCTTTGTTCGCCTAAATCGGAAATAGTGCCCGCTATAACGGGCTTATCGGGATCACCGCCAATAAAACTCAATAAAACGCGGGTTCCTTTTCTAAGGGGAAAGTGCATTCCTTCATTTGTTCCGCCGTAAGGCTGAATCATTCTGATCCAATGAGATGCTTTGCCACCCTCGCGATCTTTTCGATCAAAAGGAAGTTTTATTTTGTAACGGCCATACTCGTCCAGTTCTGCATACTCTCCATCGGTCTCCGAGTCGATAATGCCATTTAATGTTCCATTAATTTCAGGTTTAGAGGCCTGTTTTAACGGCACATAATCAAATTGGTTCGAGCAAGCCGTGACCGTATTTTGATAACCAACAGGCAACGATGTTGACTCAACACTTTGGAATGCATGTAAGTTCGCCCCTTCATGACTGATTGTTTCGATTAAATACAACGGATTATTAAATACGAGCCGTGGATGGCATTGTAATGAAAACAGCAAGCCGCTCCCCATTGTTGCCAGTTCACTTTGTAAAATATATTGCTCTTTGTGGCAGCGATAAGCATTTGCATGAATTTGGCATAATTGATCCCCTTCTTCTGGCGTGAGGATATTCAATCCATAAATATTAATTTCACCGATCCCCTGACTGTCTACTTCGATTTCACCTCTAACATCGAGTGAAGGAAGGGCTTCATTGAAATCCCGTAAAATCACTTTTTTGGGAATACTCTGTTGGCGACAAATAAAAGAAGACACATAGTCAATATGATCGGTCAGCCTCATATTCGCAGGCTGATAAATAAGGGGGGCTGCTTGAACTGTTTGATGGCTTTGTAAATTATCACAAAACACTAATACAGCATTTTCTTCTTTGGCATCAAAGTAATAATATATCCCTTCTCGTTCGATGATTCGCTGCAAAAAATTCAGATGAGTCTCGCTATATTGCAGCCTAAAGGGCCAACTTCGATAGTGTTGTTTCAGATCAAACCTAAACTCAGACGCAGTTAATCCTACTTCTTCTAAAATTGTGGTAATGGTTTGCTCGACAGTTTGATCTAAATAGACCTCATTAGATTCAAATGCGCTTAAGCACCATGCCTTTGGTACTAACTTTGCTTTAAATAACACACCATCGACTACATATTGGCTTTCTTCGAACTGATTAATCACACCTTGAATAACTCTGAGTGGTTGATTATTGAAATAGAAAGTGAACTGGGCTGTTTGGTTAACTAAGACATTTGAGTCAAAATTGACGTCTGCGCATTTAAGATCAATATCAAAATGAAACAATTGCGACAGACCTTCCTGACCTTGAAAATACTGAACCTCAAAAAGGTCCGCAGCATGTCCCGTCACTTCAAATGTAAAATAATAATTGTTCATTTTCCGTCTCCCGCAATATCGCTGCGCAACTAAGTATAGTGCTAAGTATTTAAAATAATTATTTTTTCGAAAATGTTACTCCATTTGGCTAGGCTATTAAGTTCAGCATCGCTGAGGTTAATTTGAGATCTCCTGATCCTATCTCAAGAGCTTTTCGCTCAATTTCCATTTGTTTTAACACGATTGCGATGGTGTCGTTATGTAGCTTAATAGCATCTTCTTTTTTAATATCGAGTGCTTTTTGAGATAAATAAGTCCCGATAGCTTCTCCTCCTATTTCTGCTTTAGCTGTCATGCCACCGATGCCAATTTTTACATTGGTTTCTAACACTGTTTCTGAGATTTTTACTGTGTTTGCCATCAGCGTGCCATCAATTTTAATAGCGTTACTCATGCCCATTGCCTCAATTGAGACACTATTGCTCATCACACCTAAATGGGTTGCAATACTCGTCGAACCAACATCAATCACTAAAGAGGTGCTAAACGTCGGCAAACCATCTCCTTTAAATGAAAAAGCGGTACCGGGAGCAGGTTTATTGACTATTTCGTATGAAACGGGTGCTTCATACGCATAGACGCGGTCTTCCGTTTTTTTGCCAGCTCCTGACAAGTCTGTTTTTGAATAGGTGGCGAAATTTCCATCTGGAGTACTCATCCATTCTTCTGAAATTCCTCCCCCGGATTTACTTTCAAATACTTTGACCCCTTTGCCATTAAATTTTAGCTCGTGACTGGCACAACCATGGCTTATCTCGAGTGTTTTGCATTTATGGTTGACCTCTATCGACTCTTTTTCAAATGTATATTCATAGGACTTACCACTAAACGTTTTTTCAACCCACACATTGTCCACATAACGCCAATTCATCGAAGGTTTGCTGACATGTGAAAAGTCATCAGCAGGGTTTGTCATTGTGCCCCAGTAAGGCCCGCCAACCTTGAGTAAATCATGATCTTTGATTTCATTTATCTTGGTCGTTTGCGACATGTGATTTTCTGTATAGGAATTGCCTAAGTTATAATTCCAATAGCCACCAAAGTCATAAATATTGCCTTTTTGTATATTCAATGAGTCATGATGAGCCACTCGGACACGCGAATAACTTAAGTACCGCTGCCAAATAGCCATGACCTTTAAGGCATTAGCCACCCGCTCTTTCGTTTTATCCTTTAATTTTGTCAACATGGCATTGGATGACTCTAAAATAGATTCAGTAGAACGCCAGCCTGAACGAAGAAAATATTTCTCACCTATATATTGATGGAGATGATCTTGCGCCATTGTTTGAGCCATTTTTGACGCTTTAGTGGTTAACTCTTTTTTTAACGTGTACTTTTCTTCGTCAATACTGATGTGCTTTCCTTCAAGTATTCGCGCATTGAGGTCGGCTTCTTTCGCTAAAATTGGATCTAACCACTGCTGCTTGATGGTATTGTAAAAGGCAGATTCTGCTTCGGATCTTGAACTGTAAAGAGGGGTTGATTCAATCTGTTGAAACGTAGATAGGAGAGTTTGATTATAGTTATCAAATCTTTCATTATTGATAATTGTTTGAGCTGCAGCTGCTAGTTGTTGATTTCTTGCAGTTTCAGCTGCATCAACTTGCATGATTGCTTCTGAATCATAATCAATAATATTAGCCACAAAGAGATTCATTGTTTCATCAATAAGTTCCTCGGGGCTCTTACCTCGCAGCGTCGTTTGTGAACTATCGTAGTAATAATACGCACAATGCACAGCCCAATTGGTGCCAAAATTAAAATGTTTGTTTTGATTACTGGGCTCTGTTAATCCAGTTTGACCAAGGCCAGTTGCGAAATAATTAAACTGGTTACCTTGTGACCAATTATATTGATTACCTTGCGTGCGTGAAACAATATACGCCCCATCAAGTTCCTTTGAATAAGACAATTTAACTGGAGGGGTTGCGGTATCGACCAGTTTGCCATTGCTATCTTGTTCATAAAACAAAAATGCTGGCACATAACCGATATAATTTTGCCAATCACTCGCCTGTGTTAACGGTGAAGCCGCAGTAGTTTGATTAACTAAGCATTTGTATGGTTTTCCATTAAAATTGACCAAATCACCTGCTTGGTATGACTTAGCGCTGTTGTATAACTCGGAAGAATCGGTATTGGTTGCGCCACTATAGGCACTGGTTTGAATCGAAACATTACTGCCTCCTTTAATCACTTTACGCTGCACACCATTAGTGACCATCACATAACCTGAACCATCGTGATTGGGTGCACCTAAATGAAGATAGGTATTATTGGTCGGGGACTCTAATTTGATTCTATTTTTGCCTTGTTTATCTTCAAACTCAATTTTGTTACCACTGGGAGTTTTAATGACACTATTGGTTTGATTAGCATCTTTAACGATACTGATTTGCTCTGCACTATCAGAAATTGCCCCCGTAATATAGGGGCGATCGGGATCACCACCAATAAAGCTGATCAGTACGCGAGTCCCTTTTCTAAGTGGAAAATGCATCCCTTCATTGGTTCCACCGTAAGGCTGCATCATACGTAACCAGTAGGAGGCCTTCCCTCCTTCGCGATCTTTTCTATCAAAAGGAAACTTCACTCTATAGCGTCCAAATGAATCAAGCTCAGCGTATTCACCACTTGATTCTGCATCAATAACCGCATTCAGTGTGCCTTTAATTTCTGGCTTACAATCAACATAATGCGGCGCATATTCAAACTGCTTTGATAACGCAATAAAGGAGTTGCTATAGATATTTTGCTGATCATCACTGTGATTCAACATCATCCCATTAATCCCATGATGAGTGACTTGTTCAATGAGGTAATGCTCTTCATTCAATGCCGCTCTGGGGTGATGACAAAGATCAAAACTCAAACCCGGACACATTAATGCATCTTCGCCTTCACCAATATATTCTTTTTTTCGGCATTTAAACGCATTCGCATGGATGGTGGCCAACGCTTCGCCTTCTTCAGGGCTGAGTATATTGAGGCCAAATATATTAATATCGCCAATCCCGTTGCTATCTATCTCAACTTCACCGCGTACATCTAATGAAGGTGACTCTTCATTAAAATCTCTTAATGTGACTTTTTTTGGCAGGCTGTTTCGTTTGCAAATTAGATTATGGCATCGATTAAATTGTGTTGATGCATCCAAAGAAGTAGCTGGCTGGAAATTAAGTGGACTATGCTCGAGTGTTTTCAACGACTGAAGATTATCGGTAAATACGATCACCGAATGACTCTGGTTATTCTCAAAATAAAAATAGATGCCCTCCCGCAAAATAATCCGTTGAATAAAACTAAGGTGGGTTTCTTTATACTGTAGTCGAAAGGGCCATTTTCTGTATTCTCTCGATAAATCAAATCGATAATGCGTTGCTAATATGCCCGCATCTTCCATTATCATGGCAATTGTTTCTTTAATTGTTTGATCTAAGTAAATTTCGTTGGTTTCAAATTTCGCTAATGTCCAAGCTGTTGGGACTAAAGTGGCTTTATAAAGTGTTTTATCAACTAAATATTCTGTTTCTTCAAAACAACTCAGCAGCCCATTTACTTGTCTTATTTCTTGCCCATTAAAATAGATTATTAAAGTCGCGTCTTTGTTGATTGCAACGTCAGCATCGAGTTCTAAATTTGTTGAGCTAAGCGTCAGATTAAATTGAAATAACTGTGACAACGCCTCTATGCCCTCAAAGGCGTGAAGATCAAATGAATCAGTCGCAAACCCCTGACATTGAAATGAAAACGTATATCGTGACATTAATCCCTCATTGAAGTCTCAGCTGCGCTTCTATCAGTACTTGTTCTTCTTTAGCGCTCAACCAGGTATTTCGACCGAGTTGAATGTTTTTTGAATTTGATAAGCTCAACTCATAATTGCGCGAATTTTCTGTTTTTATTCTTAGTTCAACAACAAAGGGTTGAATCAAAAAGTATCGGATCAGGTATTGTAGACTTTGCCAATGTTGATCGTGATTAACCCAGTGATCAAACTGTTTTTCAGAAAGTGGCGAAATCACTATCAACAATTTTGATTGTTTTTCTTTGAGTTTATGACCAAGCAATGCACATCCACCTAAACTCAATGAATCAACACCGAGCTGACTACGTTGCACGATAGGTAAGAGTAAGGTTCTTTGCTGACATTGTTTAATTTCAACAGTTGCATTATCAAACAGCCGACTTAATAAACTTTTCAAACCGCTGACCGTGCCTTTTTGATGACGAAATAAATTAATATTGTTAATGATAAAGGCAGGATCTGGAAAATAACGTAACCATTGCTCACCTTTAAAACCAATCATGGAAAACATAAACTCATACAATTGATGTTGTACAGATTGTTGCAAGTGACCGGAGTATTTTGTTTTAGCTTCGAAATACAACTGGTATAGCCTTTGATGAATGACATCAATAAAAATACGGCTGGCGTGTAACTCTTTTTTTTGCGCTTGAATAATCTCCTCGGTAAAAAACTTTGGTAATGGCGAATTTTGTCCGTATAACCCCATTAAATTTACTTCAAGAAAGTAGATAAACTCGCTTTCATTTTGCATTTCTTTAACAATCGCAACTACTTCAGAGCGTGCGTATGACATCGCCAAATTAGGTCTGATCCGGACTTTTTTCGCTGCATCGAGCTTTTGTACCGTCGCCAATTCACATAGTTGTTTATAGGCTTGAATAAACGAATATCGACTCGCGTGCTCAATTAACTGTGTTTCACGCTCTATTACAGTGAGCCCATTAGCATTGGCCATTGCATTTGCTCCCCAGTTCTTAAATCGATGGTAACTAATTGGCAAAAGCTATTTAAAGGTGTTTGTAGGGCAAACAATTGATTAAGGACCGCAGAAAAAAGAAATTGATCGCCTATATTACTAAAATGCTCACCATTAAACCCTACTTGAATTTCTTTACCTCGGGTGATCACCCCCTGATAAAAATGATCTTTTGCGCTCACTTGCACACTTTCGATTGCTGCTATGCGAAATAAATTAGTTTTTTGTTTTGCTGATAGTTTCGTTTGCTTTGGAATGTGATGAGATAAGATTTTTTTCAACTGCTCTGCATCTTTAATTGCATTTAAACTGAGCGCTTGATCAGAAATCACTTGCCACGCGGTATGAGTGGCTACTTGGGCATGCTGAAATTCACTGCATACGGTGATATTTTCAAAATGCACTAATTCAGGGCTACTGCTGGTTGGTTTGCGTAATTGTCCGAGTGTGACTTGCTCAGCCAAGCGCCCTTGAGAACACTTTACTTTTGCCCGAAGGATTTCATCTTGCTCTAAAGGATATTTACTTGAAAAGCTAAGTCCTAGCCACGTGGACGTAATGCCATCTTGCGGGCCAAACTTGCGGTAAAAGTGATAGCCTGGTTTATCTGAATTGAGTTTTTTAGGTCGTAAGACATTTTCAAATTTTCGATTTGTTTGCCTATTTTGTTTTACGCCTTCCACTGATAATACATCCACTATCTCAAGATTAAGATCTCCTGATAGCGCATCAAATTTTGAGTAAATAGGAAATTCATGTTGAGACTCAGATAATGTTAAAGGCTCTGCAAAATGTTCAAACTCATTAACAACTGGTGATGTATAAAGATGAAAATGGCTAACGTCAATCTCAGGTAACGCCCAGTTAGGTTGATCAAATTCTACCGTTATAGAAAAAGCAACGCCCGCTCGTTGTTGCCAGCTCTGTATATCTAACTCGACACACATAAATTTTTCTGGAAACGTGAAATACTCTTGCAATAATTGATGAAGCGGAGCTGCATCATCATATTGAAAAAGCTTAGCGTCAGTATCAAAACCGATTAATTTAACCTTTTGGGCACTCAAAAGATGTTCCCCGATATCATCTTTTATAACGATCCCATTGACGTTTCGGGCAAACATTAATAACCATAAACTGGCATCGGGTAAGGCTTGGTTTAAATGAAGCCTCAGTTTACCAAACTCATAATTTGCAATATCGTTGCGACTGGCATCAAAGTCAAACTTCAAATGGATAACACGTTGGTTTTGCGAGTCATGAAGTTTATCGGCTAATTTTGTTGTCACCGTGTTCAGTTCGATGGGGAGCACTTCAATGGGCCAACTGTTTGTAAAACGACAATGTTGTTTGGAAGTGTTGTAACCCACAGGTTCAGAATCGAAACACTTTCCAGCTTCAATTAGCATGGGTTTGAGCAGATTAGTCTTTGGTTTAAACGAAAGGATTGCAGCACTGGGCAAAGGCTGCATAAGCGTCGGAGTTAACACTTGTGATAAAGATTGTATCGCTTGAGGAAATGCATTATCCACCTCTTGCTTAAACTGCGCACTTAAATACGCAACCCCTTGTAGAATCATTTCCACATCAGGGTCATTACTTTGCCTCGCTAAATGTTCAGTTAATGCAGGGTGTTGCTCACTAAATACTTGCGCCGAGCTTTTTAGTAGTTTCAATTCTTTTTGATATAGCTTATCTAATGAACTCATAGTAGCGAGACCTCAACTGTATTATCGAGCCTGACTTTAATTTGGCATTTAAACGTCGATAAATCATAGCACTGTATTTTAGCGGTAAACGCCACCAAAGCATTGCTGATAGTGTTTGATATACTGATGGTTTCAAATTGCTTTATTCTTAATTCACCCTCTAGCACCTGATTTTTGATGTAAGCAATTAACTCATCAGAGTGCCTCCCTGCCGTACTTAAATTCATTATTGGCATGCCAACATGAGGCGTAATTGCCACACTGCCTGTTCGGGTATTGAGAATATTAGCTAAATAATGACATATCGATTGTTCTATCAATAATGGTTGATCATCAGACATATCATGCTGTGAGTCTAAAAAGTTAAGTCTTTCAGTTAAACGAAGCATTATGAGTCATTCCGCCAATCGGTTTCGAATGTGATATCGCCGTGGGGACCCCAATCCCATTTTATTTTTTGATAAGCAATTGTGACTGTTTCCATAAACCTTGTTGTGTCACTGCTTGCGTTATTAGGGTTGGGCATAAAAGGTGAAATAGCCGTCAAATGCGCATGGGTCAGGATGACTTTGTAATAGAGTTCTTCGACCCCTCGCTCATTAAATCGGTACCAATGAAACTCTATATCCAATTCTTCTTTTTCTACTAGAGCTTGATAGAGTTTTGGCGTGCTTTTATCAATCTCTTTTAAAATATCAATTGGCTTATGAACAACAGAGCCATTACTAATGTTTTTATGTGTTTGAAACGGAGCACTTACGCAGTGCGAAAATGAATATAGATTGATTTTATTTTCACGTTTATTCCTTAAAGACGAACCATCAATCTGACCTTGATTCTTACCACTGACAACCATATACCCAGAGCATTCCATCATAGCTCCTTATGAGAAATATTAAGTTGTGCATCAAGGGTCACCGTTTCATTTAGAAACTTAAAATGCGGCGTAAGCACAATGTCAACATCATACCAATTCATATCCGTCGCCTCTCTCACCGTCACTGATGCATCTTTCAAAGGTCTCTGAGCCTGAACCGCTTGAGTCGGTAAGGCGACATCTGAAACAAACTGACGAAGCCAATTATTGATAAAACTATTGAGCTCCAATTTAGTATTAAATGATCCGATATTCTCTCGCGTTAATATTTTTAAACAATGAATGATCCGCAAGACAATAAATAAATACTGTAATTGAGCTTCAGCCATCGTAGTCGCGGTTTGATTCTCAAATGATTGACTGACATGATACCAAGCGACTGAATTGGCACTTTGATAGAGTAATTGCCCTGAGTAATATCGACTACAGATTGGATTAAAACCCAAACTAACCAGTTCAGCTTCTTTGGTTTCGGATAACACTAATTCGACTGGCAATGACGAAGTTGGGCAAGTTTGAAGGGGTAATGTTATTTCGCCGCCTTCAAGCCCAACCAATGCGCTACAAAAGCCGTGTGTTATAAAGCTTTTAATCAAATTATGTGTAAAAGCAAAAGCAGCATTCGTCCACAAGCAGCTCTCTAAGTTTTCACCCACTTGTTCTTTATACCAATCTAGAGTTGTTACTTCTTGAGAATACGGTCGTCTAATCATAATTCGAGGTAAGGTCAAACAAACATAGCGCGCACTTAAAGATTGTGAAAAGCTACGCCATTTTATATACAGAGGTGAGGAAAACAGTTCAGTTAAATTCGAGTGCTCGGTTATATCCTGATATTGATTGGCTCCGAACAAGCTTGCTGATGCACCGCTTATAAGTGGGACATGCGCTAATGCACATACCTCACTGATTTTTTTTAAAAAATCAATATCTGTCCCATTACGTGAAAAAGCATAATCTAGCAAAACACACCCATAGGGGATCCCACCAAACTGACCAAGACTGTCTCTATAAAGTAGTTGATATAAATCACTGTCATTTGCAGTTGAGCTATCACAGACATCTTCACGCAATTGTTCAAGGTTAAATGAGATGCAATCTATCTGACAATTATCTTCAGCTGAAGAGGCTTGAGTTAACCAAGCAACCCCTCGCCATGCAGACTCCATTTTCTGCCATTTAGGATGGTGTAAAATAGTATCTAAAATCTCGGATAAAACAGATTCTAGCTCACATACTAAGCATTCTAATTCAGCTCTTTTGACTTCAACCTGATTAAATAGTGACAATTTTAGTTGTGAGCAATGAAACTGCTTTGCATAAAAATGAAAATGAGATTGCTGTAACGCACTGCGTATCTGAGCGATCAAGTCATGTATTTCTGCTAAGTTTGGCTCATTCGTAATAATTGAATATGGCGAAAAGTCACTGAGCTTATTAATATCAAACTCTATTGTGAAATACTGGTTTTCAACATTATACAATTGACATAAACGCGATATTTCCAAATCTAAAGTAATCGAGATGTCTAAACTTGCCATCACCTTCGAAAAGCTTTCCTCTGAAATTTCAAATGGAATAAGCTGATAATCACTCTCTCTTTCAGTTAAAAGCGGAGCAATAACGAGCACCCGAAAAGGTAAGTTACCCTCAGTATTATGGATGAAAGAAATATCCTGATATTTATCCATTCATTATTTCCAACATTGAGCGATAAATTTAGGTGGCTGTGGTGGCTGCTGATTAAGTGATGATAATAGCTTGCCTGCTCCTTCTAAGATAAAACTGGCATCCAGATAGCGAATTTTGAACTGATCTAGCACATAAAATGACTCTGGAAATTCTTCTAGCTCGAAACGTTTTTTGCCCGATTTGAAATCTTCCATAAAGTGAGTAAGTCCATCTTGACCGGGATACTCTTTTACTATTTTTTTGTTCCCGATAGTGAACGATAAAGAAACCGGTCCACAGCTTTGATCCCAGGCAAAGTGTTTTTTAATAATAAAATTATTATTCACTAATGATTGTGGCCCAGAGGCACAATTGAGAACCAAGTCCGTTTGGCTCACATATAAAAGAGCACTTGGATTCAAGCTCGTCGGATTAGCTGTAATGTCGAGGCTAAACGACTCAAATTTCTGTCTCATCCCAAAATCTTTAACACGAGTCAGATAATTTAAAAAGGCGGGAGTTAGCGCAACGTAATTATCTCCTACGCGCTTGTGGCTATATCCTCCCCCTTGTTTTGCGCGTAAAAACGGTGCGATATTGCTGTCGACCATTCCCCATAAAACACCCGTCTCTCCATAGGCGTAACTATCTAATTTATAATCAGGAACACCATCAATCTCAAACAGGAACTTTTCTTGCCAAAGATCATTCAATTTACACGCTGTTTCTTGTGTCATAAAAGACTCAAGTAATTGGACGGGTCCTTTATACACTTTCCAAAAAGGTGCGGTATCAAGCCCTTCTTTGCCTATTAAACCTTGTAGGGTTGCTAAACTCGTTTGCACCGCAGCCAGAGATGTTCCGGCAGACATCGGGTTATCACTGTTCGAATAAAGCCCACTTATACTTGTATAGGACGACTGTTTTAGCTCAACGCTAAATACTATTTCAGCTAATTTTGCTTTGTAATTATCAAGCTCAGTCGCCGCTTTTTGAAGGTTTAGCTCTCTTTCTGAAGGGCCTGGGCCTGAACCATTGGCTTTATCGAGCTTTTTCTGTGTTTTCAAGCCACTTTTTGCTGATTTTGAAATAGCTTTGCCTACGGCACCTGTTTTACCAATGACTTTCAAAGCTAGCTTAGTTAAAACAGCATTTTTCTTTTTATTATTATTTACTTGGTCGTCACTCAGCGCCAACATGTCTTGGTAATAAAGTGAAAACTCCATCCATTTAGGTACATCTGCATCATCTTTGAATGCTGCTAATTGAAAGTCCACATCGTTCAATAATTTGAAATAAATATTACGGCTTGTGGTGAGGTTATTAATGACTTTTAACCATTGCGTGCGATCAGCTAGGGTGAATTGACCTTGTTCAAATTCAGATAAAAAATACCCCCAATTAGCTAAATAATTTACCCGATAATCTTGAACAAATAACGGTTTGTACTTAAGTAAATAATCATTATCTTGGCCCAGCGCTTGAGTGATATCATTAAAGAAATTATCAATGACTTCTTTCCCTGCCACGGTATACGCTTTTTGTACCTCAATCCCTGAAGTATTTGGTAACGTGCCTTGCCAGTAGCTTTGTAACGTCACATTTTTTATTGATTGATTTTCGTTAACCCAATCGACTAACCACTCCATATTGTCATTTGTTTGGCTTAATAAATTAACGACTTGTTTTTGATAATTCTGCTTTTCAGTCTCAAGGCTGGCTGAATGTCGTGAATTTAAAGAAGATGAGATAAGCGAAAAACGCAGAAGATAAACCTGATTAATATCATCTAAAATTTCATTTGGAATATCGCTGATATATCCAGAATCATAGGGCTGCGGCATCAAGGCTAATTCGTCATTATTTGCACCACTTTGCGCCGCTTTTATCAAATTGATTCTTCTCGATAAAATATTGATATAATCGACTCGTTTATCAAGTGACAATTCACTTCCTTGCATGTTGGAAGCAAACTTTTCATCAAGAGGCGAAATAATCCCATTTTCAATTTTATTGATTACATTGGCTCGCATCAGATTCAACTTAAGCGGATCGTTTCCAGTCGGTAACCAGTGGCTGATATTCAGTGAATTTAGCTGCTCAATAATTGAATAACGAAGCGTAATGTCAGACAAAAGCCCTGATTGTGAATCTAAATTCAGCTGCTGACTTTTATAATCTTCGAACACAGCATCCAGTGTGGTGATGTTTCGCTCAAATGTAAGAAAAATCAAACCAACTAAAAAAGCACTGGCACCTGCATAAGTGATATACCTTTTACGCTTCACTATATCCGATTGTGTTATCACCTTATTTTTGACTGCATCACTCCAAGTGAAGGCGCAACCCTCAAGTAAGCCATCAACAAAACAATCATCTGTGTGCTCTCGCATCACAATAAAAAGGCCATTGCACTTCGGTGCCGATTGAAAAGAGTTGTTTGCAAATAAGCGATTTAAGCACCGGGACAATGACTGCTCTATCTCATTTGCCTTAGCAGGAAGTTGAGCTGCTTCAACAGAAAACCCCTCATTAACAAGATGTGATAAAGCCCCTTGATTGAAGATTACTTTTAATTCAGCAAAATGCTCTTTGACTAACTGCTCAATTGGGATTTGATTTTCATTGATAGACCCAAACATTTTTTGCTTGAGAAATGGATCCAAATTAGCTAGCCAAGAATCAATGCCACTTAATTGCTCTAAACCAACCAACACAATATTAATTTTTATCTCTACACCGCAGTATGTTTTGATGTCTTCATATTGAGTTCTGATTAAATCAGCAAGCTTTTGCTGCTCAATGATGGTTTCAATAGCACTGACATTAATTGAGACTAATAAAGAGTCGATTGGAAACACTCTTTTAGTGCCTGCCAGACCATTTAATAATTGCAACCATTCACTTTTGGCTGCGGGATTATCTTGAGAAATCAAATATGCATCGACATCAAGCATCATAAAGTCATTAAATATATGCCAATCGATGTAGGGGTATTCGGTTAACGTGCTGTCTTTGATTTTTGGTCTATTAATTGACGAGGCTTTAACCCAGTTACCATCAGAATTATCGACTTTTAAGTGCATCACCCATTTAATGGAGTGAGCTGAGCTGATATCACTGCGTTTAATAAATGCCTGCAGTTTATTGAGGTGTTTATCGATATCTTTTTTGAATAAAAATTGAAAAGAGGAAAGAGTTTTTTTAGATGAACTACTGGAGCCTATATTAATGAGTTTTTCAACTCTATTTTTAGCCGCTACCCGTTTGAAGAAGTAGATAATTAACTTTATGCCATACCAAGTTGCGAACACCGCAACAAATGCCCAAATACCCAGCATAAGTTCAAGTTCAAGTAATACCGTTGTGGTAATACAAATACCTAATACAATGAGCCAAATAAACATCACCAACATAAACTTTAAGAAACTTTTCATTTTAAAAAACCTTGGCTTATAGCTGATTGATTAACTGAGATAATGAAGTTAAATACTCACTTCTAAACAACAAATAACTGATTAAAACAAAAGCAATGGGACCCCATACCCATACTTCATCTTTAAACTGACTAAATAGCAGGTTGTCGTCCAAGAGTTGCCTTTTTTGTGGCACTTTGTGGCAAAATAAACTCAACTCTGATTGTGTATTTAAGAGTTTAAAGTTTGCATGAATAATTTCGTCTAAACGGCTCCGCTGACCCACATCAAAATAACAACCTGTAAAACCAAAGGCTAAACAGTACAAATAAACCTCACGAATATTTTGCTCGACTTCATTAAACTCATTTAGCTGATCTAATGTTTCAAAAAAAACAGTCCCTGCAGTTTGACTCTTAAAATATTGTTTCTGGAGTGTGTTTTTAGCCCAACGTTCACGAGAGGCCCATTGTGAGTTCATTACTTTTTCATCAATAAGGGCACATAATGCAAATAAGGCTTTATCAAAATCGTCAATCTCAAAGCCTTCAGCCAACAAAGTGTTTTTGCTATGGGCTATCTGTTGAGACAATTGATCTGATAACATCTCGATATCCAAAGATGAGTCTTCTTCGAGCTTCTGATCAAGAGTGGACAGTTCTGAAAAAATAGGAATAAATGCGTCGATTAATTTCATACATTACCCCTTGACCGCAATAATTTCTATTTGAAGATCATTTGGACCATCAGGCCAAATCAAACCAACACGAGTAGTTTCTAATACCTTCTGCCACTCAAAACTATGCGTATCAAATGAAAAATAATAGCTATTGGGTGCACTGGCGACACCTAAAGGTTTTCTTGATAAATAGTGAAGTTTAACCCCAGGCAAGGCCCTTTTAATGTAAATATCAACTTGGCCATCAGCACCCATTTTTGAGTATTCCAAAATCTCATCAACTCGTGTCTCGAGGTTATCTTTACTTCTTAATCTTAGATAAAACCGGTTTGTATGAGATAAAAACTCAGGTGGTAAAGTCGCTACAAATTTCGATTCACCTTGTTGTGTTAATTCAATGAGTAATTCAGGATCAATGGTTAATTCATCGAGCAACTTACTCGCCATTTTAAAAGCTCTAGAAAAACAAGCTGTGAGGTTATTTTGATTGAATGGAATAATGGAATGCCCTTCATCAGCACTTTCTCCAAGTACAGAAATATTCCTAGAAAATAAACTTAACTGAGCAATAAGTTGACGTAACAGCATGTAAAACTGTTGTGGAGATTGCTCTTTACACTCTTCAAAATGGGCGACTTGAGGTATAAAGCCCGCAACTATATTCAGTGCCATCAATGTCGATAAACTAGCACTTGAAAGTTCAGTATGCTGACCACCTTTTAGGGAACTAAAACTTTCAAGCTGTTCAAAGCGAGCTAACAAACTTTGTTTGAGCCCTTTAATGTTATCTTGTAAAACAACCGAAGACGCGATGGATATTACGGGTGGGATGAAATCTGTATCTAAGCAAAACACGCCAGATTGGCTCGATATTGCGGCAATTTTTATGCATGCACAATGGTTATATTTGGCAAGCTCATTCTCACTGATAAGTGCCGTATCAATGTTGAGGGTTGTCAGTTGTGTTGACTCTTCTGTATCAAATAAATCAATCACTTCAGCTGCTTCATTTTCGACATACCGAGCAATACCACGATTAGGGTGACTTAAATTATTGCTATCGATTGAGATAGGGCAAACTGCGATATAAATCGATATAAGATTATTTTTGTCCGCTAAATCGGCAGTAATTGATAAAGAGTTTAATGAGCAGTTACCTGGAAATACTAATAAGGTTCCATCAGGTAAAACAGCCTCTAGTTTATGAATTTGTACTACACCATTTTGCAACGAAGGAATATCAATATTAAGGCTTGCGATCCCTGAGACTATTCCTGTTTTGATAGAGCTATACGCGTGTGCTTGAGCCAAAGTTTGCAAAGATAAATGTTGGAAATGCTGTGGTTTTAGAAATAAGCCTTGATTCCAGAACAAGGATTTTAAAGGATCCATCTGAGATCACTCCTATGATTAAAATGCTTTAGCTACAAACTTCTCAAATTCGTTTTCACCTAATTTACTGTCAATTTTAAGTTTTGCTGGTCGTATTATGTCTGGTTCTGGCTCTGAGTCCTCTGAAAACAAACCAAAAGTGAGAGTATCAAACCACGATTTTTCTACCTCTGGGGGACTGATAGTAATCACTGGTATCGTAATTATTCTGACCGATTGCTGCGGCTGCGATTGAGCAAATCCAGCAACAAGAGCAATAAATTTTGCATCTTGCTGACGCGCAAGCTCAATGGTGTATGTTTGGTTTGGCGCTAAATTAACAGTATCGATAGATATAGCATTGGGCAGCATTTCTAAAGGTTCAACCATCGCAGTTCGCACCCCATCTTGAGTTTTTAGTAACGTCGTTAAGCCTGTGATATCACTTAGTTGGATCACTCTAATTTGTGTCATATGAGCGAGATCATTAAAACTATTGAGTTCACTGCTTGCAGATAAAGTAATAATGAGTGCAGCTTCATTATATACCCATTCAACCAATTGATTATTCGGATGATTTATGTCCCAGTTCCGCCAAGCCTTAGCATTTTCAAGCCAATGGTCTTTTTGGGTTGGATCCGCGTAAGCAACAGTTTGGCTTACATTACCTGCAGCTGCATCATCACCAAAAAAAGGAATGCTACTGCAACCAGTTAACGAAACAATCATCAACAAAAGTAATATAAGCCGTTGCAAACTCAATAGTTTAATTATCATGTTGGTTTATTCACCTTCACCTGACCAATCATCAATTGCTGTAGTACCACACACAACATGATCCGCTTGGATTTGACCATAGGTAAAAATGACATTTTCAAACGGCATTAATCCATCATTTTCAGGAATCAAGATATTTGGTGAAATCGTATTGATACTAACAATTTTCGCACGCTGTAGAGTAATATTGTAATACTCTACAGGCTCACCCGCGCTCGTTTCATCAGGCGTTCTAAAAAATCTCAGAATTACTTCGAGCTCAGAGGGAGAAGTAACAGAGTTTAATAATAGCGGTGAGCTTTTATCTATAAACTTGGTAACTTCAAGGTATTCGTGCTTTCGCGTCCCAGTTACTTGACCTGTTAGGGAGTTAGTAGGCACTGACACTTTATGATTGTAAGCAAGCACTAATGCTTCTTCCTCATGATCTGATTTAAAAAATGACCCTATGCTTTCTTTAGAGCAAGACTCTTCTGTTAGACATCCTTCAGGATCATTGATAGTCATATAAATTTCTGTAGGCATTGCAAATTCCTCTAATATCGTTACAAATGTATCGAATACATTTAGTTAATTAACCACGCTCAAGCATACTGGTTAGCGACAAGGTAAAGTTCGCGCCCATGAACTTAAAGTGAGGCGTCACTTCCATTGAAACTTCATACCAGCCAGCTTCAGTATCAACTTCAGTAACTGTTAACAAAGCCTTTCTGAGTGGTCGTTGGCTACGGGTTGCAGGGGAAGGATTGTCTTGATCTGCAACGTATTGGCGTATCCATTTATTAAGTTCCATTTCTAGGTCGCTTCGACTTTTCCAGCTTCCTAAATTTTCCCTTTGCAATACTTTGATGTAGTGAGCTAAGCGATTGACAATAAATAAATACGGCAATTGTGTGCCCAGTTTGTAATTGAGTTCGGCTTGTCTACCTTCATCATCATTACTAAACTTCTTCGGCATTTGTACCGAATTAGACGAGAAAAACACTGCACTATCTGAATCTTTTCGAAGTGTAAAAGGAATAAAGCCAAGCTCTGATAATTCAAATTCTTTGCGATCGGATAATTGAACTTCAACCGGCCCGACGACTTTTGCTGTGCCGCTGTCATCAACTAAGTTGATAGACAAATCTTTTACTTCACCACCCGATTGAGGGCCGATAATATTTGGACACCAACGGTAACGTGCAAAGCTGTCGGTTAGCTTAGTCGCATATGCAAAGGCCGCATTGCCCCAAAGGTATTGATTTTGACTTGTAATACCTTCGTGATAATTAAAACTTCTTACGGGTATATTTTCGCCATAAGTTGGTCTGAGCATAAATCTTGGCATCGCCAAACCCACATTTCGTGCATCATCAGAATCTCTAAATTGGCGCCATTTAATGTATTGCGGCCCTTCAAACATAGCCTCAATTTGCTTTAAATCAGGAATTTCAGCGTAATCTTTGATACAAAAAAAGCTCGGATCAGCGGCAGCAATAAAGGGTGCGTGATTCATCGCTGCGAGGCTTGCCAGATGGCTCATCAGTGTGACATCACTATTACCATGCGTTAGGCTGTAGTCGCCTATAATGACTCCATATGGATTACCACCAAATTGTCCAAATGCGTCTGTGTACACTTTGCGATATAAACCACTTTCGGTGATATCTGCGGCGTCTTCAAAATCAGTTAAGAGTTCTTCCTGATCGACAGAGAGGATCTCGACTTTAATGTTTTCACCAAACTCAGTGCGGTCAATAAGAAATTTTAAACTTCGCCAAGGGGCTTCAAGTGACTGAAATGTCTGATGATGGAGTATTTCATCCATTTGCAGACTTAGCTTTCGATCGAGCTCATCAATCAATTGCTCTACATATCGTTTGTCTACGCGTAATTCACTGGTATCGGATTCTTGCTCAAAAATGCGGGTTAATAATGAGTGCATGCCAGTTGAAGCGATTGAATAACTGATTTCGTCATCTGGAATTTTGCTAAACGCGAGTATCCCATCAATCAGTGACGAATTTGTTGCCGTTGCTGTTGTTGCCATAACATTGTTCCTGCCAATCTGAATTTATTGAACTAAGCCAATTTCTTTTTTTAGCTCATTTCGCGACGATTCATCGGCCAACAGACGTTGAATTTGACGACGCATTTGAGGAGAGTTACCAAGAGGCCCTTTGAGAGACTTTAAGGCTTCTCTTAATTCGAGGATTTTTTTTAACTCATCTACCTGCTCAATAATCTGATCCGGTTCAAAGTCTTTTAATTTATTGATATCAAGCGAGATTTCTATCACTTCATCTGAGTCTGAAATCATCTTGTTTGGTACACTGAAATTGACCTTGAGGTTTAACTCTTCCATGACATCGTCAAAATTGTGGCTGTTAACATTAATCAGCTTACGTGATTCTGTGGTTTCTGAATCTTTGGTTTGAGTAAAATCCCCCAGAACAAGTACTTTAAAGGGAAGTTCGATGCCTTCCTTTGCAGCACCTGTCGCTGGTCGATAAGATATGTTAATTCGCTCTTTTGGAGCAACTGAACCAACACCTTTAGAACGAGATGCCATAAACGCCTCCGTGATATTAAAGACAATAAACACGACCGTTAATATGAATATACGGCCCATAAAGTTGACCGATTGTTCATTCTAAACTAGTAATGTCTAACACTATTTCGAATAGTTAAAGTTGAATTAATCATAGATAGTGGTTTTCTATTTTCCTTCCCTAATTGTAGGGGGGGCAAGAATCCAAAGGTCGAAGAATGAAAAAGATTTTAATTATTGAAGATAATCTTTCTGAATTATCCAGAGTTAATGATGCCTTACATTTTTCATACTCAGAAATCAGCATTATTCATTTCTCTAGCTTTATAGGTGTAAATAAGGTTTTAAAAAACAACGTTTTTGACATTATATTATTTAGCTTTTCCCAAGTATCGTCCACTAAATTGAATAAGATTAACTTAATAAAATCTTACCAACCCAGTGCAATATTAATTGTATTAAGTATTTTTGATAATTCTGAAACCATCACTGAAATGCTATCACTTGGCGCTGATGGTTATATTTTACAAAATGAGAGTTACAATCATTTAGTTAGGTTATTTAGAGATCTTGAGCTTGGTATTCCGGCAATGTCACCTCAAGTTTTGAAAAATCTAATTGCCTCACTTAGAAATAAACCAAATAAAGTGCTCTCAGATAACCTTACAAAAAGGGAAAATGACGTTTTAATTCAAGTTACTAAGGGTTTATCAAATAAAGAAATTGCACGAATACTGAATATTTCGTCATTCACTGTCGCCGACCATATCAAATCGCTATTTTGTAAATTGCAACTATCATCAAGAGGCGCAGTGATTGCTTATGGTCTAAATAAACAGCAACAAATTCATTAAGGGTCTTATGACTATGTATGATTATGAGACAGCAACAACCGCACAAAAAGTTGTACCGGACATATTAAAGCAAACAGATTTATTACTTCCTCCACCTCGGCCTGATGGTGAAGGATGGGAACTTATTCAAGTAGTTAAAATAGAACTAAACGAGTTATATTTACAGTTTTTTTGGCAGCGCTATATCGAAGTAACAGCCAAGAATAAAGGGACTAAAGAGGTAAAGCTGTTCCCTTCAAATATCAAATTTAATCACCAATAAAAATTTGGGCGAATTTAATATAACAGAGCTATATTTTTCAAAATTAGTTGAGATTTTGTTCTTGTTAATGTTTTTTATATAGAGTTATTAATAATATAAGGTAATAATATTATATGGAAACAACACAGTTAAAAGGAAAAGAGTATAGAATATTTCCTTTATTCGAAGCCCTTTTCATTGGATTTTCTGTCTTTTTTGCAATCTTTTTTACTACCTATTTTATCTATCATCACGCATTAAATGCGCAAAAAGGCGAAATTAAAGAAGGGTTATTACGTACAGCTCAGGTGGTTGCTACATTTATTGATGGCGATCAACACAAACTCTTTACCGATCCAAATCAAGAACACACTGATTCTTATAAAACCTCTATTCGCCCCTTTGAAGCGGCGCTCAAAGCAGATCGTTCAATTAAGTATTTATATACCGCAATTATCCGAGACAACAAAGTGTACTTCATTCTCGACCCGACTCCCGAAGGAGATGCTGATGGCGATGGTGTCGATGACAAGGCGCATATTATGGATGAATACACCGAAGCGAGTGCAGAAATAATACAAGCACTCAAACACCAGAAAGTTGTTGTATCAGAGCAGCCATATTCTGACCGATGGGGCTCGTTTGTGAGCGGTTATATCCCATTTTATGATTCTAAAGGGGATTTTTCAGGCGTACTCGGTATTGATATTGAAGCTAAAAACTATTTTGAGCGGCTTGCACCTATCAAGCGTGCAACAACCCGTACCATGGTTGCTGGTTTTTTTATTGCTTTTTTAATTGGTTCTGTCGTTTGGTTTACTCGAAACTTTGGCTTAGTTGTCAATGAAAAGCGCCTTGCAGCTTATGAGAAATTTATGGCGGAACAAAATGAAAAATCAGAATAAGTGCCGCAGTCGTGCCACTCAAAACGATTTGATAGGAAAACCCAATGTATTTATCTGATAAACTGATCGATTTTGCTTCGCAGGACATTGCGACTCCCGCTCTCATTGTTGATTTGGACATTGTGGAACGCCAGTACCTTAAGCTTTATTCTGCTTTATCATTTGTACATTGTTATTATTCAGTAAAATCTAACCCAGCAATTGAACTACTTAAAAGATTAGTCAAACTTGGTAGTAAATTTGAGGCCGCGAGTATTAATGAAATTATCTATTGCCTTGAAGCAGGAGCTGATCCTAAAAATATCCACTTCGGTAATACCATAAAAAAAACTGAGGACATCGCACGTGCCCATGCCCTAGGAATTACCAGTTTTGCATTTGATTGCGAGCAGGAATTGCTAAAAATTGCCGAACATGCCCCCCATTCAAACGTAGTGTGTCGTTTAAAAAACGATGGTAAAGGTGCTCATTGGGGTTTATGCAATAAATTTGGCTGTTCACCAGCACAATCGTTTGAATTACTGGTGTTAGCGCAATCGCTGAATATTAATCCATATGGTTTATCGTTTCATGTTGGTTCCCAACAAAAAGATCCTCAAGCATGGTCAAGAGCTCTTGAGGACGTCAAGTCTATTTTCTCAGATCTGCAACAAGTGGGGATTGAATTAGCTTTGGTTAATTTGGGAGGCGGATATCCAGCATCGGGCTATTTAACGGACGACGATCAATCCATAAATTATGATTTTGATGCATTTGCCCAAGAAATCAAAGACGCCATCGACGCTCTTTTTACAACGAGTAAAACAAAACTTAAATTTATGTGCGAGCCAGGGCGCTTTATCGTTGCGCAGGCAGGTGTGGTAAAAACAAAAATCATCTTACGCTCTACCCGCCTACTCAACGATCAAGAATTAACTTGGTTATATATGGATGTTGGTAAGTTTAATGGCCTGTTTGAAGCGACAGACATTAAATATCCGCTGTATGAATTTCAAAGCACTTGCAGTGAGCGCGTCCCCACGATTTTAACCGGACCAACTTGCGACAGTAGTGACATGCTCACTTACAAAAACCATATTCATCATTTAAGTAATCAATTAGATATTGGCCAGAGCATTTTGTTTTGCTGTGCTGGCGCCTACAGTAATAGCTATGTCTGCCGAGGGTTTAATGGGTTCGAACCTCTATCAGAATTTTATATATAAGGATTGGTGATGACAGATCAAGCAGCGACAATCACACAAACGACACAACAATCTTTTGGATTAAGCCTTTTTTCCAACGTTGCCAGCTCATTTATAGCAAGTACAGCAATGGGTATGCTCGCGATACTCGTGCCTGTTCATTTAGCAAATTTGAGTTTTTCTGACTCAACTATCGGTAATGCGCTAGCATTTGAAACCATTGCATCATTAATGATTTGCTTGCTTTTACCAAATATGTTGAGGCGACTCGGGCTCACTGTCGGTTTGTTACTTTCAGGACTAATAAGAGTACCTACAATTATTATTTTTCCTTATTTTTCAACACTGGATATATTAATTCCGACAGTTTTTTTGCATGGCATAGGCTGCTATGCATTGCTTATATTATTACAAACTTGGGTTAACTCGATTCCATTTAAAAAGAATAAGGGATTAATGATTGCCATTTACAGCACGTCGATTTCTGTTGGATTGGCGCTTGGGCCCGTGATTGTTAACTTTTTAAAAGAAAACCCAGACATACTCGCTAATTTTTCGACAAGCGTTCTCAATATAGCTTCTCCTTTAATTGGTCACGAACCGGTTGTTGATAATGCTTCAGAATTTGTAGTTGCAGCGCTATTAAGTGCAATAGCGTTATTACCCACATTGTTTCTGATCCATGTTATTCCTACCGTTGGCTTTTCTGGTAATGCAACAATCTGGCAAACCATAGTCAATTGTAAAGGTGCTATGTACTCAATCGCTATGGCTGGAGTGTCACAATTTGGTGTGGCTGCATTTATAACAATCTATGGCATGAAAAATGGCTTAAGTTTGCATGATGCCAGTTTATTATTAACCTCTTTCATGATCGGCTCATTAGTTTTAGAAGTGCCGATCGCTTGGCTTTCCGATTATTTTGACCGTCGATATTTTATTGTCTGGTGCTCATTTGCCAGTATGGTCTGCGCTGTTTATTTACCGATTGCTATCTACACTCCTTTACAGGCTTGGATCTTAGTCTTTATTTGGGGTGGGGTTATTGCTGGGATATATTCAGTGTCTCTGGCACTGGTTGGTGAAAAGTACCCAGATGATGATGAAGCTGTTGCAGCTAATGCGGGCTATTCACTCATGGAAAGCATAGGTGGAACTTTGGGCATTGTTGCTATTGGTTTTTCGATGGAAAAACTCGGCACCGATGGAATGCCGTATGTGATTATGTTTGCGAGTATTTTGTATTTTTCTTTTGCCTTAACACGATACCGAATTGAGTAATCATTACAGGCTTTTCTGGGGGGCTATTTGCCCCTTTTTGTCTTTTTACGTCATGCTGGTTCGACCTGTTTATATTTATGTCATATTGTTTGTTCAAAATATCGGGATAAATAAAATAGGTAACAACTATGACAACAATAAACCGTCGCGATTTTATCAAAGCCTCATTAATGGGATTTGGTGTGGTATCAACTACTTCACTTTTAAGTGGGTGTAATAATGATGATGTAAATGAGCAACTCAGCATCAATGACTTTGAAACATATTTTAACCACGGTGTTGCCAGTGGCGATCCATTAGCTGATCGGGCAATTTTATGGACAAGAGTCACGCCAGAAGGTAGTCCATCATCAGTGCTCGTCAGCCTAGACATTGCCACTGATGCAGATTTTAACACCATAGTGATACAAGAAGTACTCACTGCGTTAGCTTCTTCGGATTACACCCTCAAACTAGATGCAATTGGCCTAGAAGCTGGCACTCGCTATTATTATCGTTTTAAAACCAATACGGCCACCTCCGTAACAGGTCAATTCTCAACTCTTGCCGTCGGTGCGCTTAATCAAGCAAAGTTTGCCGTTGTGTCTTGTGCTAATTACCCTGCTGGGCATTTTAATGTCTATGCAGATATTGCCGTGCAAACTGATCTTGATGCAGTAATCCACTTAGGTGACTATATTTACGAATATGGTATGGGTGGGTATGCCACTGACAATGCCCAAGAGATAGGACGCAGTTTAGCCCAGGATAATGAAGGTGAGCTTTTCTCTTTAGAAGATTACCGTAAGCGTTATGCCCATTATCGCACTGATAACGCACTGCAAGCTTTACATCAGCAGCTCCCTTTCATTGCTATTTGGGATGATCATGAAGTTGCTAATGATGCTCATCAGCAAGGTGCTGAAAATCATAATGAAGGAGAAGGCGATTTTCACACTCGTAAATTGGCCGCCTTGCAGGCTTATTTTGAATGGATGCCCATTAGACCATTTGTTCAAAATGAGACTGAATCGTTATACCGACAGTTTCAATTTGGTGATTTGCTCTCGCTTTATATGCTCGATACACGGCTTGAAGCACGCAGCCCACAACTTGAATACAGTGATTATATCGACCCTGTTACAGGTCAAATTGATCAAGCTGGCTTTATAGCGGATTTATCTAATCCCAATCGTGCGCTCCTTGGCACAACACAATTGAGCTGGTTACAAAGCCAAATCGTCCAATCTGAATCAACATGGCAGGTATTAGGGCAACAAGTCCTGATGACTCGTATGGCAATTCCTGCTGAATTATTAGCTAGCCTTGCAAGCCCAAGTCCAATGATTGCTCAGCAGTTTCAACAATTAGCAGACTTGAGAGTTCGTCAGCTCAGCCAAGATCCTAGCTTAACCGAATTCGATTTAGCCCGAATTAATACACGTGCACCCTATAATTTAGACGCGTGGGATGGCTACCCAATTGAAAGAGAAATGATTTTAGCAACAGCAAAAGCCTATAACAAAAATCTTATCGTCTTAGCGGGTGATACCCATAATGCATGGGCCGGTGATTTAACTGATAGTCAAGGAGATAAAGTTGGTTTTGAATTTGCTACACCTTCGGTATCGTCCCCTGGACTTGAAAGCTACCTTAGCCTAGATGAGCCCAGTGCGCTTGCGTTTGAAAAAGGCTTAAACTTTCTGGTTGATGACTTACGTTTTTGTAATATTCGCCAACGAGGGTATATGACTTTAACTTTCACTAAGGAACTCGTAAATACTCAATGGGTGTTTGTTGATAACGTGCTCAGTAATGATTATCAGGTTAATACCAATCAAGCTGGCTACCGTGTGAAAGGTTAACCCCGACGCATTTTCAAGGTCGAGTAATAAATCATCACCTAACCATTTTTATCGTTGTTAGCCGTAAGTCCATCGTATTTTTCTCGAACTTACGGCTTATAAGTGATAGATTTCGCTAATTTTTTGAATTTAGGCGCTGATTTATGGCTGTTACTACTCCTCAACCAGCACAAAAAAATGGTGGTTTGTTTAACCGTTTTTTGGCAACCGTTGAATATTTGGGCAATATGCTGCCCCACCCCATTACCTTATTTGCAATGTTTTGTGTTGCTATCATTGTTTTTAGTGGAATCGCAGATTGGTTTGGCTTAAGCGCCATTGATCCACGTCCTGAAGGAGCTAAAGGCCGAGATCCAGATGGTGTTATTGAAGTCGTTAGTTTATTAAGCGCAGAAGGTTTACAAAAAATAGTCACAGGTTTAGTTACAAACTTCACTGGCTTTGCACCACTTGGCACTGTGCTTGTTGCTCTGCTAGGTGTCAGTGTTGCTGAGCATTCTGGTTTATTATCCGCCGCAATGCGCGGCATGGTAATGGGCGCTTCAAAACGGCTAGTCACCTTCATGGTTGTGTTTGCGGCAATTTTATCAAATACCGCGTCTGAACTCGGTTATGTCGTCCTCATTCCGCTCGCTGCAATGATTTTCCATAGCCTAGGTCGTCATCCTCTAGCTGGTTTAGCCGCTGCGTTTGCTGGGGTATCTGGTGGTTATAGTGCGAATTTATTACTCGGCACGATTGACCCATTACTCGCCGGGATCACCACCCCTGCAGCACAAATGATTGATCCAACCTACCAAGTAAGCCCTGAGGCAAACTGGTATTTCATGATGATTTCAACGTTCCTCATTGCTATTTTGGGCACACTTGTCACCGAAAAAATTGTTGAACCTAGGCTGGGCAAATACAACGAAAATGAAGCAAGTGAACCACTCGAAACGAATATCGAACACCTAAGCCCTCTAGAAAAGAAAGGTCTGATCAGTGCCGGTATCGCATTGTTATTTATGGTTATCTTACTCGCATGGACAGTTGTGCCAGATGATGGCATCTTGCTCAACCCTGAAACTGGACTGATGAAAGGTTCACCGTTTCTAAAAGGGATTGTTGTCTTCATCTTTATTACTTTTGGTATTCCTGGCTTTGTATACGGAAAAGTTGTCGGGACCATGAAAAATGATGTTGATGTGATCAATGCCATGAGTAAGAGCATGAGCTCAATGGGCATGTATATTGTGTTGGTCTTTTTTGCCGCGCAGTTTGTTGCGTTTTTTAAATGGACAAACTTAGGCACAATTTTAGCCATTAATGGCGCGGCCATGTTGCAAGCGCTTAACTTAACAGGTCCGGAAGTCTTTGTATTGTTCATCTTCATGTGTGCACTTGTTAACTTAACATTGGGATCTTCATCTGCACAATGGGCCGTGACCGCCCCCATTTTTGTCCCGATGCTAATGTTAATTGGTTATGCACCAGAGACCATTCAAGCGGCTTATCGTATCGGTGATTCAGTAACCAATCTAATTACACCTATGATGAGTTATTTTGGCTTGATACTCGCAGTGGCGACCAAGTACAAAAAAGATATGGGGATTGGCACATTAGTGGCCACCATGTTGCCTTATAGTATTGTGTTTTTCTTTGGCTGGGTGCTGCTATTTTATATTTGGGTATTCGCTGCAGGATTACCTGTTGGGCCTAATTCCCCTATTTATTACCAACCTTAAATATTTAAATGCCAGTTTTAACTGGCATTTTTTTTACGTGTTAATTTAAATTCAACTAAACATTCTTCTATGGATTGTATTGTGCATATCAGCTATGCCTATCTTTTGATTATCGCTTTGTATTCATTCCCTGTTTATTCAACGCAGTATGTTAAACAGCAGCTCGAAACACTCTACGCCACAAGTCATTTACTCACTCAACGTGATGCTGTCACTATCAGTTATGGCCACTTTGATCCACTAGAAATAATTAATCCAACTTTTAAACTCGTAAATGCTTATAACCACAAGGTTTGCATATCATCAATGGGGTGAAAGCTAAGTTTGATTTAGGTTACATTATAAATATGCAACCTGCTTTTTATCTTAAAGCCCAACGTGTGGCTTTGGCAGCTGACAGTAAAGCAGCGTTTGATGTCGATCACTTTTATAAATATGGGATCAGGGTGTTATTTGATGTCAGTCCCTATACAACGTGGTTTACTAATTTAGCGATTGGTCTCAATATTCACACAGGTAGTGTACTCGCAGGTGGCAGTATTGTGTTTTATATCGATGAATTTTAATCCACACTACTTCACAAAGTACATTTGTAAAGTAGTGTGGGCTTTTTTACATTTGCCAAGCGTAACTAAATTTTGTAAAAAACGTTCGTTGATCTTTTTCTAAATGGCGTAATGAATCATCTTGATAACCGGCATCTGAATATCCCAGATAAAACAGTGTCTGCGAATTAATTTTATATGAATAAACTAATTGAGAACCATATTCACGATTACGCTTATCAACAGGAAAATAATAGGCTGCTTGCTCACGGTCAATATCTTCAAACTGTAACACCAGTTTTAGCATACTACGCATATTAAATTTATAATACGCACGTAAATCAGTGACATTGGCGGTAAAGACACGCTGATTATCAGTCTCTAATTTGCTATATTGATGAGACAAAATAAGCTGAAGATGATCACTCACATCCCAGGTGATTGCAGGCTCAAATTCAAAAGAATCACCAAGCTCTGCATTGGTGTAATCGATTTTATTACCCACACTGGAATATAAGGTTAATTTTAAATCTTTTGTTGGGGATAACCCCGCTTGTACATAAGCAATATTTTGTAAAAAGAAATCATTAAAATAAAACTCATCGCGATGGATCAGTCCGACTCGCAAATAAGATTGAAGTTGGGATTTCAATAACACCGAGAGCTCGACTTCTTCTTCTAATGTATCACCATTTTGCGCATAGGTTTTATCCCAATCAGTTTCATATTCCCAAGAAGTCAGCAGACTGTTTTCATCTCCATACCAAGTTTGACCACCCCCAACCAAATATTTTTTATAATCACTTTTAGTGACGAATCCAAGATCCGCTCGAAAATCTTTACCCACTTCTTCGACACTCGCAAATAGCTCATAATCACGATTCTCTCGATAAAACTCCACTTTATAGGCGGTGTCGCTTTGTTGTTCATCTAAGTTAAAGGTATCTTGTAAAAACAGTGAGTTAGAGGTGTTACTGTGGGTTAACTGATATTGAACACTGTCGGTTTGATTGAACCAATACGCCCCACCTAGTGACAAAACTGAATTCTGATAATCATCAGTTTCACGGTGTGTGGCCATTAATCCTAACGAATGTTGATTACCTATATCGAGTTGATAACTACCAATCGCAACTTTTGATTCATCGTTTAGATTAACTAGTAGAGAGCCCTGATTTGAAGGCAAAATAAGGCTGGTATTTTTATCATCACTCAACATTAAGCCATAACTGTGTACATCGGTTTTTCCGGTTATTTTTACCCCAACATCCGGATCCGCAATGTTACGGGTGTACACTAAATCAAAATGGTTGTTATTAAAAAACGAAGCCCCATCTAGAAAAAACGCACGGCGTTCAGCATAAAATAATGAATAATTAGTATTAATATCAAGCTGAGCTGAATCGGCTTCAACGGTTGAAAAATCAGGGTTTAGGGTCGCATTAAGGACGGCATCTTGCGTAATACCCCAGCGCAAATCAAGGCCCAATTCGTTATCAATATCCCCTTGCTGCCACGGCCCCGGGACTGACTGTTTTTCATCATGACGCAAAGCGGTAAAAGTAGGGGTAAGTTGCAAATTACGACTGGGTGTAACGTTTTCTAAGCCTGTTATTTTGTCGAATTGGCACAAGCTACAGACTACATTCCAGTCAAAGCCTACATTCGAAGTTTGATATAACACATCACGAGGGTAATTTCGCCATACTGCGATACTCCAAGTTTGCGCTTGCTGACTCTTAGGAAAACGTAACGCAGTAAAAGGGATCCGCATTTCAACAAAATAACCTTCAGAGGTAATGGTAGCTGCACTATCCCAAATCGCATTCCACGAATCATCCTCAGCCCAACCATTGATATCTGTCATGCGCATATCACCTTGCGCCCCTAATGGATTGACATAAAATTCGTAACCTGTGCGCTCATCATTAAATGTATCGATCATCAGTGCCACATTATCATCAGCCCAGAGATCATCCCGGTCACGCAACGCAGCTCTTATTTTAGTCGGATCTGGATCATAGGCTTTAAATGCTACATATAAATATTCACCGTCTTCAAACAAATACGCATCCGTTTTAACTGGGGGGGTGCCACGCTCATTTGGCTCATTTTGATAAATCAGCGGAATATATGTGGCATGAGACCATTCAGCTTCTGATACATGCCCATCGAGGCTGATATCTGCTGATTGATGAACTAATTCAAAATGCTGCTTAGTAATACTCCCATGAGCATTGAACATGAAATTGGAAATGAAGAGAGAAAAAATAACGGCTGTCTTTGCATTAAAAAACATAAATTTCCATATAAATAGTAAGTTACGAAAAAACTGCCGCAATTCTAAATGGATTTATCTATTTTTGGAACGTTTGATCCTCGAAAATTCAACAATATATTAACCTTTAATACTTAAGGATTAAAAAAGCCCCTTGCGGGGCTGATTCATTATTGAGCACTAAGATTATTTTTTCAAAGTGAGTTTCGTTTTTTTGACCGCTGAACGAACACTCGAGATTTTCTTCCGGTTTTTAATCCGCGCTTCACCTTGCTCTTGACCACCAGGGCTATTCACCCGAGCTTTTCTGCGTCGATGAGCCGGCGTACTGTTAATGTTCTTAATGAGTGCATCGCGGTTGCTGACCTCAAAGCCAGGATAGTAAATCCGACGGATTTGATTACCAATCAGTGCTTCAATGTTTGCAAGTGTGTGCTCTTCTTCACGGCTAACAAATGACACCGCTTGACCTGATTTACCCGCACGCCCAGTACGACCGATGCGATGGACATAATCTTCAGCTAAGAAAGGTAAATCAACATTAATGACACGTTCTAACCCTTCAATATCAAGACCTCGTGCAGCGACTTCTGTGGCCACTAATACACGGACTTTTCCTTCTTTAAACTCACGCAATGCACGTCGTCTTGCACCTTGAGTTTTATCACCATGGCACATTGCCGCAGTGATCCCGTATTGATTTAGCTCTTCAACTACACTTGAAGCCGTATCGCGCATATTGACAAACACAAGGACTTGATGCCAATTTTTACGCCCTATTAATTCACTCAGAAGTTCGTTTTTACGGCGCTCTTCAACAGGGTAAACCACGTGCTGAACGGTTTCTGCGGTGGTATTATCTTTGGTCGCCTGTACAATTTTGGGTTGCTTTAATACTGAGGCTGAAAACTTCTTCATCGCACTTGGGTACGTTGCAGAAAAAAGCAGCGTTTGGCGTTCATCATTGACGGCTGCCATCAATTGTTTGATATCGTTGATAAAACCCATATCTAACATACGGTCAGCTTCATCTAGAACTAAAAAGTTAACGTGAGACAGTGACACATTACACATTTGGATGTGTTCAAGAAGACGACCCGGTGTGGCCACGATGATATCCGCGCCATCTTTGAGCTTATTAGCTTGACCTTTATGGCTCACACCGCCATAAATTGCCGCAACTTTTATGTCTAAATATTGGCCGTAACGCTCAAAGCTATTCGCGATTTGTTCAGCCAATTCGCGAGTTGGGGCCAGTACTAATACTTTTGCATTTGAGGCGATACGCTCGCTAGGATTATCAATCAGTTTTTGTAAGATAGGTAAGGCAAATGCAGCTGTTTTACCGGTTCCAGTTTGTGCATTGGCTAACACGTCATGGCCACGACGAATATGCGGAATAGCCAATTGTTGGATTGGGCTTAACTCGGTATAACCACATTCATCAATTGCTCGTAATATTTCAGGAGCAAAACTAAAAGACTTAAAATTCATTGTGTATTCCTAACGCAGTATTTCACCGCAAAGATGAAAATTTGGCCGCAAATTATACTTGAATAATAAGTCTATGTCCCAAGTTATCTTTTATAAAACGCTGTTATTGGTTAATTGACCATTTTTTTGATGGTTGGGGCATAGCCCCAAAACTCTATGCTGACAGGATAAAATTGGCTTGTTTGAGTATGGTTGCGCGAGTACCGACTAATTGCTCCGCGGCAAACCCGTTTAGCAGCGACAAACCTTGCTCAATCTGTACATCACTTAACGGCACATAAGGCAATCGAAATACAGGTTTAACTGCTGATGTCATCATTAAAGCAGTGTTAATCGCAATGGGGTTAGGTTCACAAAACAACCACGACATGAGCGACTGGCATTGTTGATTCAGCTCATCATTGCGTTCATCCATCAGGCGTCTCATCACCGCGGGAATAATGTTTGATGTGACAGAAATCACTCCATGAGAACCGTGCAGATGGCGGCTATCGTGTGATTCATCATCATTGCCTGACCAACAGGCAATGCCTTGTTGTTCATATTCTGCGATGCGTTCATTCCCTGCACATTCTTTGATGCCGATAAAATGGCGATGCTGGCTCAAAGGGACAAGTAAATCAGGCGTTAAGTCTTGCCCTGTTCGACCTGGAACGTTGTAGATAAACGCAGGTCCAATATCGAGTAAACGAGTTAAATGCTCTGTTACGCCAGTCAGTGATGAACGACCATAATAAGGATTAATTTGTAAAGCGGCATCCATTCCAGTAGCAAAACCATACTCAGTCGCTTTTATCGCTTCACGTGTATTATTACTGCCAGTATTACCTACAATAATAATCCGCGATGAAAACTGAGCGACACTGTGGGCGATAAGCATTAAATGCTCTTCCCAGTTCATTAACTGCCCTTCACCTGTTGTGCCACCGACAACAATACCATCCACTCCTGCGCTGATTTGACTTTCGACTAACGCATCGTACGTTGGAAGGTCTATCTCACCATTTTCTAAGTAAGGTGTTTTAATTGCTGTGATGAGTGACGCATTTTTAAGTTGTTCGATTGAGCGCATGATTAATATTCTATCCAAGTAAAAACTGCACACGTTTTACCATAATTCACTTTTATTTCCGAGCCCTTGAACAAATAAAGTGGGTTAATTCAGTAAATAAAATGTCAATTGAGATAAATAGAGGTTGTAAAAATCAGTAGCCTTTGCCAAAATAAATACTGTATATAAAAACAGTATTTATTATTGAGTACAATATGAGTTTATTTGAATATCTTTCTAATTATTATTTTGATCAATCAGCTTTATTACAAAGCTGTCAGATTGATGAAGACACGCTGATCAATTGGCAAGACAAGGGCTTATTCCCTAAACCGGCATATAGACTTAAGAGTCAGATTGAGTGTAGTTCTTACTATGGGCTACATCAGTGCACTGAATACTGGGATTATTACCCAAGAGGTTATGTTAAGTGGGCAAAAGTACTCAATAGCAAACCTGAACTCACTTCATCACAAGCATTTGAGCTGTTTTTTACCCAATACGGCCAGCACCTAAGTACACTGGCGCAACAAGGCATGAGCTGCTCGGATGAATCTTTCAATGAAGAGTTCGCTGAGCATGTACAAAATCAATGGCAATATTTTCTAAATGGTAAATTTGGCTTACTGACACAAAATGGGTTTATTGAAGAAATTGTCGAAATGGAAGTTGCGATCAGCCTTATCTCAGACATTACTCAGTTACACACTAAGCCAGAGTTAGATTCAGATGAAAAACAGATTATTCGCACAGCCGTCAAAAAGCTGAATAAATCTTTAAGCCATTTCGCACCTCATGAACGAGATACCAGTTATCGTAAACGATTTATCGATGACACGATAAAATTATATAACTTAAAAGCTTAGTGGCTGTGTTCAAAACGGCCGCGGCTAATTTCAAATGCCTGAAGTATTTTTTTATCTAAATCAGATAGATTATCTAACCACGCATCAACCATATCATCGTCATCATTTTCGCTCATAGATTGATAGTGCGCTAATAAGTTAATTAAATTTTCAGCTGAAATATTAGCTTCATTGATTTGAGCAAATACATCGAGCTTTTCATCTTGGGCTTTAATTGCAGCTAAACAAGTCGAGTTAAGTTCTGTACTTTGTTTGTTCATCTCACATGCTCCTTAACAAGTGTTACTTATCTTGTTATACCAGTGTTACATGAATTAGCCAGTCTAATTTCGCTTTAGACACACTGTTTGCTGCTAAAGTAAACACTTTTATAATTCTTCTGCATTTGAAATCAACCAAACAAACATAGAAACACCAAACTAGGGCGTGTTGGGCGATACGATTAATCTATTTTATGGCAGCATCCTTTGCTCGATTTATAAGGTAACTCAGTCTTTTTACATATTTATGAAAATGATATTGATTCTCATTAATAAGTAACTTATAGTTATGTTATCTTGTAACAATATAGAGCAGCACTATGAAACCCAATATTCACCCTGCTTATCAGCAAGTGGCATTTCATGATACCGCCATTGATAAATACTTTATCGTAGGATCAACAATAGCAACAGATCGCACAATTGATATCGATGGCGTGACATACCCGTACTATCCAATTGATGTGTCTAGTGAATCACACCCTTTTTATACTGGTAAACAAAAGCTCACTAAATCAGATGGCCGAGTGGCTCAGTTTAATCGTCGTTTTAAGAATATAGTGAGTTAAGAATATGAAAGTATTAAGTTCGCTTAAAAGTGCTAAATCTCGCCATAGAGATTGCCAAGTGGTAAAACGTAAAGGTCGAGTTTACGTGATCTGTAAAACGGAGCCTCGTTTTAAAGCAGTGCAAGGGAAAAAAAAGAAGCGCTGATCAACAATAAATAGTAGGCATAATTGCGTGCCTACTACTGACCAAACAATAAATCCCAAAAACTTGGCTCATGAAGCTTATGGTATTTTTTCCGCAATTTATCAATCGGTTTAAGATGTAAAATAGCTTTATCAAACTCTCCTGCTTGATTAAACGCTTGAGCTTGTTTGACAATATTCGCAACTTTTTTAAGACCTTCCAAAGAGGCTTCTTTTTTATCGTTAAAGCTAAATTGCTCACTTTGTTTGAGATAACCGAGCATATCAATTAAATGGGTTTCTAATGATTCGGGATCTGTCGCTTGAATTGCATTTTTATAACTCAGTCCCATATTTTTCATTGTTAATGACAAATCATTGTTCTGAGCGACCAGCGATTGGCTCACCAGTATCAAGACTAAAATCAAATATTTCATACATCCCCTCATGATTGAGCGGCAATTATAAGCTAAGGCAAGCAGACAACCAAGTGTAAAGCCCCTTTACATAATCAAAAAAGCCTCACCAAAGTGGCGAGGCTTGAAATAAATAACGCTATGCAATTCTCATCGACAACCATAGCGTTCAATCATTGTTGAAATGTATTACTGGTTCGCTACTTTTAACTCAGAGTGTTCAGCTAAAATATTGAGATCATAATCATATTCATCGACGCGAATTGCGCGCTCACGCTTAAGATTGTAATCGACTAACTTTTTGTGCTCATCAGCATTGATCACATTAGCAGCTAAGGCATTTTCTAGGGTTTGTGAAAAACGAACCCCTGCCTGTATTGTTTTGCTGCGTAATGCCTTTTTAACTGTTTTAAGTAAGTCTAAACAATCAAGTTTCGCTTTATATGCTTGCTCATTGATGTAATGACCGTCACCAGGAACAGATTTAACTAAATGTGTTAGTTTTTTCTTAAAACGTGTATCAAGCTGCGCTTGCTCAGCAAGCTCACGAATTAAATCATCTGATATTTTTGGCATTTTTGCACTGTAAGTCACTGTAATTAAGCGCATAAACTTACGTGTAGCACCTGATGGGAAGTTATCCAAAAACGCCAGTAAAGCGTTTTCTGCATTCATCAACGCCCAACGTGTTGCGTAATGAAAATACGGTGCAGCTTGAGCTCGCTCTTCAGCATCTACTTTTTGCTCGTAAAAACGAATACACGCCATCGCTGCATACAAGTAACTCATAACATCACCTAAACGTGCAGAAAGTAACTCTGCCTGCTTAAGCTTGCCACCGAGTACCAACAAAGAGAAATCTGCATACACCGCCAATTTGGACGCTAATTGCTGCACTGATTTTTCATATGGTTTGACTTCAGCTAATGCTGACGTTGCACCGGCAGAAAATGGTAATAAGCCTAAACGGAACGATCGTAGGCTGTTTGAAACGCTGTATCCCACTGTCTTTCTGAAGATTTTGTTAAATTCTTTATCTGCATTTTTATCATCGCTGTGAATTGCTTCAACCATAGATTGCAGATAAGGATGACAACGCATTACACCTTGACCAAAAATCATCAAATTACGCGTTAAGATATTGGCACCTTCAACAGTGATTGCTATTGGTTGCGCCACATACCCTTTTGCAAGAGTATTTTGAGGACCACACTGAATTGCCTTACCTGCTTGGATATCCATTGCAGAATCAAGGGTATCACGGCCTATTTCTGTCATGTGGTATTTAGCTATCGCGGTAACAACTGACGGTTTCAAACCTAACCCTAGCCCTTCAGTCGTCAAAACACGCATCGATTCTTGTAAAAATGTTTTGCCTGCAATGTCTGCAAGTTTTTCTTGGATACCTTCAAATTGACCAATTGATAAACCAAATTGCTCTCGCACCGCTGCATATTCACTGGCAGATTTTAATGCCACGTGGCTTGTTGAGCATCCTAAGGCCGGTAACGAAATACCACGTCCCGCACCCAAACAACTCACTAGCATTTGCCAACCACGACCGATATTCTTTTGGCCACCGATGATAAATTCCATCGGAATAAATACATTATTTCCACGAGTTGTTCCGTTATAAAAACGGATCCCCATCGGATCATGACGGTTGCCTAATTCAACACCAGGATGTTGTTTAGGGATAAGAGCACAGGTAATTCCGAGATCTTGTTTGTCACCAAGTAAACCATCTGGGTCACGCACTTTAAACGCAAGGCCTAATACCGTCGCAATTGGCGCAAGTGTAATATAACGTTTGTCCCAAGTAACATTTAAGCCAAGGACTTCTTTACCTTCATACATGCCTTTTGTGACCACACCAATATCAGGAATGCCACCAGCATCTGAACCCGCTTCAGGGCTTGTTAATGCAAAACAAGGTATATCGGTGCCGTTTGATAAACGAGGCAACCAAAATGCACGCTGCTCATCAGTACCGTAGTGCATAAGTAGCTCACCAGGGCCTAATGAGTTTGGTACCATTACAGTTACCGCAACACCTGAACTTTTCGTTGCGATTGTTGCAACTATGGTCGAATTTGCATACGGACTAAATTCACGGCCACCAAATTCTTTTGGAATGATTAATGAGAAGAAACGCTCTTTTTTCAAAAAATCTAAAATATAATCAGGTAAGTGTTTACCATTTTGGATTTCAGTATCATCAATTAGCTCTAATAGCTCAGCGACTGGGCCATCCAAAAAAGCTTGCTCTTCAGCAGACAGCTCAGCTTTTGGTACAGCGCGTAACGCAGAAAAATCAGGTTTACCCTGATAAATAGATCCTTCTAACCAAACATCGCCCGCATCAAGTGCTTCTTGCTCTGTAATAGAGATACTTGGTAATACTTTTTTTAATGTAGTTCTTAAGCTCATAATCAACTCATCCGACCAGATTTAATTAACACTATTACGTCATAATTTTGTGATTAGATCAATTACTCTAAATAATTTTTTTTACATTTAATTTAATTAAATGTAATCTAAATGAGCATTTGTTATTTATATCAGTATGTTAGCTAACTAAGATTGACTGTATTTTATTACTTGATTCTGCTTTCAATACGGTAAAATCAACTCGACTTCACTTAATGAGAGTACAAATGACCAACTACAAACACTTGTTTATTATTCTTTCCAGCATGTTTTTGGCTTTTTTCGTACAAGCAAATACTGATAAAGATGAAATAATATCGATCATGACAGCGCAAGAAACGGCGTGGAATAAGGGGCAATTAGAGCAGTATATGGCAGGGTATTGGCAATCAGAAAAGCTTCAGTTTGTTGGTAAAAATGGCATTAAATATGGATGGCAAGCGACGTTAGATAACTACAAACTCAGTTATCCGACAAAAGAGGCAATGGGTCAGCTTAAATTTGAAATATTATCTGTTGAGACAACTGAAAAAACAGCGTTTGTACTTGGAAAATGGACTCTTTACAAAGAAACACAAGATGTTTCAGGCTTTTATACTTTGTTGTGGAAAAAAATTGATGGCCAATGGAAAATTATTATAGATCACAGTAGTTAAAAATAACTGAGTCAATAAGATTGCAATTATTGACTCAGTCGATTGCTTTAACCCGGTGTACCTGCACTCATTTGAGATTGGATATAATTAGCGATGCCAATTTTATCTATTAATCCAAGATGTTGCTCTAACCAATATATATGATCTGTCTCTGTATCATTTAAGAGTGCTTGCAACATATCACGGGTCACATAATCTTGTTGCTGCTCACACACTGTCATAATATTTCTTAAACTTTCAGCGACAACTTGCTCTGCTGCTAAATCATTTTTGAGCATTTGCTCGACATTATCTCCGACATGAATCGGTGCTCGCGATGCCGTATCTGGCTTCCCTTCAAGAAACAAAATGCGCTCAATGATTTGCTTTGCATGATCGAGCTCTTCTTCGTATTCGTGACTAAGTTGCTGATGGAGTTTTTCAATACCCCAATCTTCATACAATTTACTATGAGCCAAATACTGATCCATCGATGTTAATTCGAGTGTTAGCTGCTTATTCAGTAAATCGATTATATTTTGATGGCCTTTCATGTTATTCCTCCATCATACTTTGTAAGTAATTCGCTAAGCCGATATTGTGAATTAAGGATTGCTGTGTTTCTATCCAATCAACATGCTCTTCTTCATATTCCAGAATATCATTCAATAATTCTCGACTAACATAGTCTTGTTCTTGCTCTGCCAGCGCAATAGCTGAGCGTAACAAGGTAATTTGATCGGTTTGAAAATCAAGATCACATTGCAGCATTTCTGCTGTTTCTTCTCCGATTAATAACTTTCCGAGTTGTTGAAGATTTGGTAAGCCTTCAAGAAATAAAATTCGCTCAATTAAGTCATCGGCTTGTTTCATATCTTTAATGGATTTTTTATAAGATTTTTCATTCAACTCGTCTAAGCCCCAGTTCTTATACATTCGAGCATGTAAAAAATACTGGTTGATAGACGTTAGTTCAGATGTAAGCACCTGATTTAACATAGATAGTATTGTTGGTGAACCTTTCATGATAACCCCATACATTAGAAGACGCGCTATTTATTTGTCTTAACAGCTTAGCAGTTATCTGTTTGTTTTAAATGAATTTGTTAGAACGTTTAGCAGTAAAAAGTACGATAAGCAGAGTTTATAAAATAAGCAAGTAAAGATAGAAATAGAAGTAATTACCATTAAGACATAGAGCCAAAAAAGGCTCTATAATTAGAATTATTTTTGTTTGTTTTTCCAGCTATTAAATTTGCTGTGCACGCCGCGCGTTAAAGAGGCAAAATATTCTTCCATCACATCCACACCATAAAGAATTGCCACAACCAACACAGATATTTTGATTGCTGTTAGTTCACCAGCAACATAAATCGAGACTCCAATCGCAGCGAGGACCCAGATAGTGGCTGCAGATGTGACCCCTACCACAATACCATCTTTTGCAAGCATCACACCCGCCCCTAAAAATCCAACTCCTGTCACGACCTGGCCAATGATCCGAGAGGTGTCTGTCATATCATTATTTAAAGAATTTGATGCAGCGATAAACAAATATGTGCCTAACACAATGAGAGCGGAGGTTCGAATTCCAACAGGTTTCCCCCTCAGTTGCCTTTCTAAACCAACAATCAGCCCACATAAAATCGCACTGCCCACTTTACTCCAATGAAATGGCGCGATAGATAATAACTCGAAAATTTGCACATCTACTCCAGTTTAAGATTTAACACGCTGAACTTAGGTCAATCTCACCTTCGATTCAAGCTAAATCAGATTAAAAACCGGAATCTTTACTCTATTGCACAGAACGCTTCGTCAATCATCTCGCGACACAAACCTTGCAATCAGGCACTTTGAAAATCACTCAAATTGAACAGCACAACTAGGAAGTAAAGTTACTATTAACTTTCTACCGACACCTTGGTCTCAGTGCCACTCTATTTTTGCATGAGTACATGCATTTAAATATTTGATGTTACCCAAATTGAAGCTACCAATACCGTTATGGTAGAAGCCGCTACATTTTTAGATAATAATTCCAGTGAGCTCAATTTGTCGTACACTGCTTGACGCTCACCCCAGTAAAATAAGGTGCAAGCAATCATATTTTTTGCATTTTAATCAGCAACTAGATTTCTTAATTTCAATTAATAGATAGTAGTTCTATTTGTTGCTCAATTAAGTTCAGCTGCTGCTTGAGTAAGCTTAATTTGACCTTGTTTGGCTTTTGTCTGGCTTGGATCAAAGAATACAAGCTTCGCTTTGCTAACCCAAATTCTGATGCAACATCTGAAATTAAACGTTTGTTCACGAGCACTTCGTTGATTGCTGCTTGTTGTTGCTCTATCGACACACTCATCTTTTTTCACCTTGAGCATCTTCTTTAACACCATCTTCACCAACAGGCCATTGGCTGATGTCGATTGAATACAAAGTATAAAAGTAGTCATAAATTAAGTGGGGGATATCTGACCATAGCTTCATAACGATTCTCCTAACTAAAACCATTAATAAACAACTTTTATGCCACAGCAAATAAAATATTTAATCGATTGTTTTTATTGAATTAAATATCTTTTAATTCTCGTATAAATCCATTTTAATGTTCATATAAGTGCAAATTTGACCCAAAATGAGGCAGTGATATACATATTTGTTATTGTGTTATCGCTTTAAATTATCAGCCGCTTAAATTTCTATACTAGACTTTAGTCTTAGGTGCTATTTGATTGTCGGTGGGGTGATTATTATGAAAACATCACAAGCACATTTGATTTTTAAGCTAACGGGGATTTCTTTTCTAACACTGTTTTCTTTACATTTACTCAGTTCTGAATATACCGATTGGACTCAAAAATTAGCCTGCCAAGCCAAATGTGATTCTCTAGGTTTTGGCAAGTGTGTTTACCTTAGTCACTCTCAAACTCAGCACAAAGAAGAGCAATGTCGTTGCCAAGCCAAAGAAGTGGTTTTTTTAGTGTTAAATTAGGAGGCTGTTTCAAAACAGCTCATTCACTGACAGCTATCGATACTTAGCTGAAATACTTAGTGATTACTCGCAACGGCATGCAATTGAGTCCCTTTATTTAATCTCAATTGTAATAATTCATCATCTAAGTATTCAAATATATCACTGAGCTCTGTGTATCGAGTAATGGTGGTTGAAACAATATTGATGTTTATCCAATTATAGGTTTCATAGCGACTGGATAAATTTATTTTATTCAATTTGGCAACTAAATCATTCGCGGCATGTTGATTGGTGTTGGGGCAATGGACGAGATATTGATATCCATTGCGATAAGCAAGCACCTGATCACAATCGAGCACTTGGGACAATTTGTACAATACTTCTATACCGACTTGCTCTGTTGCAGCTAAGCCAAGCTCATTTTTTGACGACTCTAAGCCATCAATATCAATCAGTAAAAAAGAACAAGGGTAATCGGATTGGCACTTCATTTTCACCACCAAACGCTCTAATGCGCGTTGGTTGGGCAATTGTGTAATGGGATCAACCATCGCAAGCTCTTCACAATACAAAGACATCAACTTCGTATCTTGCCAGCGACGGTACGCAAAAATAGCAAAAAAGAACACCATTAAGAAGATGGCTGAAAATACTTCATCTAGCTCAAGAAACTCAAACTGGCGAGAGTATGAGTAAATAGATTCTAAAAAATCAAATTGGGCAAATATTAAGAAGCATATAATAAACATGGCCCCTAATGCGATTAAATCCATTTTTGTCCGCTTGATAAGCTTTGTTTTTACAATTTCTAACAAGTAACCTCCAAAAAAATGACAGCGCTGACAATTGATAGTACTACGTTACTTTGACACTGCAAATTTTTATTTCATAAAACTCAATAGAACCAAAACTCAAATAAAAAGCAAAAAAAAGCAAAAAAAAGCGCTGATAAATCAGCGCTTTTCAAAAAACAATCGTGTTACTTAGTTAAATCATCAAAAAACTTTTTCACACCATCAAAAAAGCCCTGTTGCTTAGGTCGGTTTTTTGCACTATCACCGCCCATACTTTCTTCTAACTCACGCAATAATTCTTTCTGGCGTTCGTTTAGATTAACAGGTGTTTCGATCACAACTTTACAAATTAAATCACCTACCGAGCCACTTCGAACAGACTTCACTCCTTTTGCTCGTAAACGGAACATTTTGTCGGTCTGACACTCAGAAGGTATTTTGAGTTTTGCGCGCCCGTCTAATGTGGGCACTTCGACATCACCGCCAAGCGCCGCAGTCGTAAAGCTGATTGGCACTTCGCAATATAAATTATTGCCATCGCGCACAAAAATAGCATGTTCACGAACAGACACTTGAACATACAAATCACCAGCAGGCGCGCCGTTAAGTCCAGCTTCACCTTCACCTGATAATCGAATACGATCGCCTGTATCGACGCCAGCAGGAATTTTTACAGACAGGGTTTTGGTTTTCTCAACTCGGCCTTGGCCATGACATTTGTTACATGGATCAGAAATAATCTGCCCGCGTCCGTTACACGTTGGACACGTTTGCTGCACGGCAAAAAAGCCCTGACGCATTTGAACTTGACCAGAACCATGACACGTGCCACAAGTTGTCGGTTTAGAACCCGCTTTTGCACCGCTGCCATCGCATGGATCACACGAAACCCATGTTGGTACTTTAATTTCGACACTCTTGCCACGAACAGCTTCTTCTAAGCTCAACTCCATGTTGTAACGTAAATCTGCGCCACGTTGCTGGCGCGATTGGCGTCGCCCGCCTCCGCCACCAAAGATGTCACCGAATACATCGCCAAATATATCACCAAAGTCACCTTGACCGCCGCCAAAGCCACCATGACCGCCACCTTGTTCAAAAGCAGCATGGCCGTATTGATCGTAAGTTTGACGTTTTTGACTATCAGTTAAGATCTCATACGCTTCTTTTACTTCTTTAAATTTAGCTTCTAAGTCTTTATCACCTGCAGTACGATCTGGATGGTATTTCATCGCTAAACGTTTGTAGGCTTTTTTGATGTCACGTTCGCTGGCGTCTTTTGCTACACCGAGTACTTCGTAATAATCGCGTTTTGACATAATTTACAACTCTACCCTTTCTCAGCCCGAGGGCATTTGGCTATTTCGATGCCTCATTACCCAAGCTAGATGCGGGTAAAAACAGCCCTTCAATCTCAAATTTTACATAGACTAAGGGCGCGTTAGATCCTCAGACCTGCGCGCCCTTCGAAAAACGATTTATTTCTTGTCGTCTTTCACTTCTTCAAACTCAGCATCAACAACATCATCATCTTGCTTAGCTGATGATTGTGCCTGCTCGCCTTCTTGTGGTTGGCCAGCTTGTGCTTTAGCTTGAGCAATTTCCATTAATTTTTGTGACTTTTCCATCAAGGCCTGAGTTTTAGCTTCGATTTCTTCTTTATTGTCACTCTTAATGGCAGCTTCTAATTCAACTACAGCCGCTTCGATTGCTTCTTTATCTTCAGCAGGTAAGTCATCACCGGCTTCTTCAACTTGCTTACGTGTACCATGTACCATCGCATCGGCTTGGTTACGAATCGCCACTAACTCTTCGAATTTTTTATCTGATTCAGCATTTGCTTCTGCATCACGGATCATCGCTTCAACTTCATCATCTGATAAACCTGAATTAGCTTGAATGGTGATTTTTTGCTCTTTACCTGTATCTTTATCTTTTGCTGATACATGTAAGATACCATCTGCATCCACATCAAATGTTACTTCGATTTGTGGTGCACCACGTTGCGCAGGACGAATACCTTCTAGGTTAAATTGACCTAAAGACTTATTATCGCTTGAACGCTTACGCTCACCTTGAAGTACATGAATCGTTACCGCAGACTGGTTATCTTCAGCTGTAGAGAACGTTTGTGATTTCTTCGTTGGAATAGTAGTGTTTTTCTCGATTAATGCAGTCATTACCTGACCCATTGTTTCGATACCAAGTGATAAAGGACACACGTCTAGTAATAGTACGTCTTTTACGTCACCCGCTAATACACCACCTTGAACTGCTGCACCCATCGCAACGGCTTCATCTGGGTTAACATCTTTACGTGGTTCTTTACCAAAGAAGTCAGCCACCGCTTTTTGTACCATTGGCATACGTGTTTGACCACCCACAAGGATAATGTCATTCACATCGCTTACTGATAAATCAGAGTCTGCAAGGGCTTTTTTAAGTGGCTCAAGTGATTTCAATACTAAATCTTCAACTAAAGATTCTAGTTTTGCACGAGATAACTTCACGTTCATGTGCTTAGGACCCGTCGCATCAGCAGTCACGTACGGTAAGTTTACTTCGGTCGATTGCGCTGAAGATAATTCAATCTTCGCTTTTTCTGCCGCTTCTTTTACACGTTGCATGGCTAAAGGATCTGTTTTTAAATCGATACCTTGGTCTTTTTTGAACTCACTAACTAAGTAATTGATAACGCGGTTATCGAAATCTTCACCACCTAAATGCGTGTCACCATTAGTTGCAAGTACTTCAAATGTTTGCTCGCCTTCAACATCATCAATTTCAATGATTGAGATATCAAATGTACCACCACCTAAGTCGTAAACAGCAACAACATTGTCACCTTGCTTACGCTCAATACCGTATGCAAGTGCAGCGGCTGTTGGCTCATTGATGATACGTTTTACTTCAAGACCCGCAATACGGCCAGCATCTTTCGTTGCTTGACGTTGTGAATCGTTAAAATAAGCAGGTACTGTGATGACCGCTTCAGTCACAGGCTCACCTAAGTAGTCTTCTGCTGTTTTCTTCATTTTTTTCAGCACTTCAGCTGAAATTTGAGGAGCTGCGCGTTTTTCACCACGAGCTTCTACCCATGCATCGCCATTATCAGCTTTAACGATTTTAAACGGCATAATACCGATATCACGTTGTACTTCTTCATCTTCAAAACGACGACCAATTAAACGCTTGATTGCGAATAATGTGTTTTGAGGGTTGGTCACTGCTTGGCGCTTTGCCGGTTGACCTACTAATGTTTCACCATCAGCTGTATAAGCGATGATTGAAGGAGTGGTACGATCGCCTTCCGCATTTTCGATTACGCGTGGCTTACCACCTTCTAATACTGATACACACGAGTTCGTCGTACCTAAATCGATTCCAATAATTTTACCCATGAATCTTCTCCTACATCTAAAAACTTTGTTAATTCGGTTGTTGACTAGTTAATAGGGGTGGCTGGAGTTGAATTCAATAGAAGAAACTAAATTTTTTTTAAAAAAGTGGTGTTTTTTATCAAAACAGTCTTTTTCGTGTATTTTTACAGCAATGAAAAGCTCAAACGAGTAAAAATACACCACTCAAAGTGGTCTGACCATAAGTCTTTGTGTTATAAAATGCCTTCTTATATTAATTTTGAAGATCGTTAGCTATGAATTTTGATCAATTATTAGCGCAAACTGCTACTGACTCTGCCACTCCCCTTACGTTTCCAACTAGCTGGTGCCAAGGCCGAACGGCATTTGGTGGGATCTCCGCTGCCATGTTGTTAGCCGCCGCGCAGCGCAAAGTCAGTCATGAGTTTCGTTTGTTATCTATGAGCACCAACTTTATCGGGCCTTTATTAGCAGACACCGACTTTCACATTGAGATAGAAGTGCTCAGACAAGGAAAAAGTAGCTGCCAAATATTGGCCCGTGCTATTCAGCAGTCGCAAACGTGTGTCATGGCACAAATTTGTTTTGCCAAACACCGTCCGTCTGATCTTTCGGTTGAAAATAATCAGCAATGTGACTTACGCCCTGTCGACCCTTCGTTTGTGATCCCTTATCACTCTGGCGTGAGTCCGGAGTTTTTTCAGCATATTGATCTCAGCCCTCAGCAAGGGGCCATGCCTTTTACCGGCGCTGACACCTCACACTTAGGTGGGTGGATGAAATTTAAAATACCACCAACCCAGTTCAGTGTCGCTCACGTGTTGGCATTAACCGATGCATGGCCACCCACTATGCTGCAAATGTTCAAACAAGCCGCCCCCGCAAGTTCAATGTCTTGGTATATTGAGTTTTTAAGTGAGCCGCAATTGGAGCGCACACAGTGGTTAGGTTTTGAAGCAATTACTCACCATAGTTCAGATGGGTATGCGATTGAAGATGCTAAAATTTGGAGTGAAGCAGGGCAACTAGTGGCACTCTCACGTCAAACAGTGGCCATTTTTGCGTAAAAGGTTCTCTTATTAATAAGACACTGCCTTAAAGATAAAAAAACAGCCCACCGAATGCGTGGGCTGTTTTTTAATACTTAGTAACGACGTTTAATAGCACATGCCATTAGCATGACAATGAACCAATACAAGGTCCCACCTGACGATTCTTCCTTTTTAGGAGGCACGACAATTGGAGGCTCAATCACTTTGACGTCATCATTTTCAATACTCACGATCAGCACTTGTGGCTCAGTACTTAAATAATCACTGAACAAGGTGATACTGAACTGACGAGTACCATCCACAACCGAATTATCTAGAATATTAATCGTGTAACTATGGCTCACGACACCATTTTGCAACTCTGTAGCTGTCTCAAGTAACTCATAATCAACACCAGCTTTTGCGCTACCATCGATGGTTTTGATTGAATAAGCTAGGGTATCATCTGCACCATTGACACGCTTAATCTCGACATTCATGGTTTGTTGATTTTCATTCACGACCATTGCAGTGGTATTAAATTCAATGGTGCCTCTGATTTCGTTATCGGTAATCGTCACAATTAACTCTTTTTGCTCACCGATATTCTCACCTGTTAACAACAATTTGAATTGTCGGCTGCCATCTACCGTCTGGTTATCAATTAACGAAACAGTGACCGTTTTCGTCAGTTGCCCTTCATCAAATTGATAATTGACAGGCCCGATTGCAACAAAGTCTACATTTTCTTGAGCATCCATCGCTTCTGTATGGAGCACAAAATCCCGATTGTTCGCGTCAATAATATTTCTTGTCACGGTGATTTCAAACGAATCCATCGCTTCTGATTGCGACACTGCATTATTTGAAAACTCAATCGCTAACGGTGCAGGCTCTTTTGTAAAGGATAATTCTGTTAGGTAATTCGTTAAGATCACGCCTCTTAACGAAGCCGGTATTTCAGAGAATCTCGCTGTCGAGGCTATTACTGAACCCAATTCAATTTGGTTACTTAGCGTGACGTCCACGTCTAATTGGTCGACGTGCCAGATAGGCTTTGCCTTTGGATCCAAAGAAGTTAAATGAGTATAGAGAATATAATCGTTTTTATATTCTGGTGTATAAGAAAGCCCAAACTGCTCACTTCCTTCATGACCAATCAGTGAAGCTGAGTCTTGACTCCAGTTATCACCATAGCTGATACCTATCTGAGCGGTGAAATCTGTAAACTCTGGTGTCGATGTCCAAAACCATTCAAAATTCTCATAATACACATGACCGCCAGATCTTATATAACTTAATATATGCTCATTTTGCGTTGCAGTGAGGGCACTTTGCGATGTGTTATCAATAAATACCACAGGAGTATCCGTTGCTTGCAACGCGGGCACATCGGTCAGTGAGAGTGAATTATAACCTAATTGCAGTAACGTTTGGCTAATAGCCAAAGCACTCTCTCGCGATTGTAGACTCACAACTAATGGAATTGCTTCGGTTGGGAATTGATAGACTGTCAACTGAGCCACATTCATCGTTTGTGCATGGGTATAAACATTGACTTGCACTTGATTTTCGCCAGATGTCAAACCCGAGTACGGCAGTGAGAACTCAAACGGTGCATTGTTATCTTCTTGAATTAATTCACCATTGATATACAACGCAACCTTCGCTAAGTCCAGTTCAGATTGAACTGTAATTGGCTGTGTCTGTCTGATGATTTGCTGTTCTGTGATCCCTAACACACTAAATACAGGTAAAGACGAAATTTCGGCCTTAATCTTACTCGACTGTTCAGTAATCACCATGGAGCTGATTGAAACAGATTCAGTCGCAGCTTGATACCCTAAGCTACTCGGCGTTGTGCCTGATGCGAATGTTTGCCCTGTCTGAAAATAATCATCCGCGTCGGCTCCGAGCAATTGCTCTATTTCTTCTAAACCGTCCGCTTCAACTAAACGAATTAATTTTTGTTCGGTGTAACTATTATTATTGCTGAAACCATACTCGTTAGCCTTGGCATCAACATGCCAAATAAGTAAGCCTGTATTGTACATGTGGGAATCATTACCTTGTCTATCCCTATGTTGTACAACATAATATTCACTCAACGCATCGTTGAGCGTCAAATTAGGCATAATGATCAGTGCGTCTTTACTTTGGCTGCTGGGCGCTAATTCAATATCGTGGCTACTAGAGCCCACAACTTGTGGTGTGATCCAACCTAGCATGAACTTCGAAAATGCACCGTGATCACCCAACGTGGCATCCATCATATCTAAGCCGCCCGTACCGCCTTGTGGCCCCACAGTATCATCATAATCGTAGAAATCAGGAAGCCCTAGGCCATGCCCTGTTTCGTGGATAAGCGTTAAAGGATCGAATTCATCTGTTGCATTATTACCACTTAGCCACTGCCAAGAAAAAGCCGCAAGCTGCTTACCAGATAATGTGTATTCCGGTTCATTAAAACTGCTTTGCCAACCCCACCAAAGGGATGACCATTCACCGATCTCTCCAGTCCACACCACAGAAAAGTAATCGATATATCCGTCACCATCATTGTCATATTGGCTGAAATCATGGCCTTGTTGCTCAAGTGCCGTCAGCGCCTCTTTGATCATCTCGCGTGCATCATCTTGCTCTGCTCTGGGCTTTGATAATCGATACCAGCCCACGACATCACCTGTAATGGTCAATTGATCATAAGATGAGCGTTGATAAAAATTCTTTAGACTTTCATAAGGATATCGTTCAGGTAACCCTTCACCATAAATATGATTATAAAGTACCTCTTTGCTTTGATGACTCGGTGCTGGGGCATCCGAGAAATCAATCAACAGCGTAAATGTCTTCACTGTTCCTGTGGTTGGTAAACCTAAATGTCCAGGAATAGCAGACAATTGCGCATTCGTATTTTGTAAAGGATGCGTTAAGTACTGATTAAGAACTTGCCGAGAGCGCTGTAGTAATTGAGGCGCAATAATATGATTGCCCTTAGATTTCGCGTCGTCGATTCGCTTGGCAAGTGAGCCATCTTGCTTATATTTTTCAAGTTGTTTTTTAGTAGGGGGTTGCATTGCACTTGAATGAGTTGCAGCAAAGAAGCAAAACAGCATCCCAAGAAGAATAAATGTTTTCATAACGTGTGACCTAAACTTTAAGTGCCGATAATTTTGACAGTCAATGGAATCGATCACAATTGATAAATCTACATTATGTTAACTGATGTAAACATTCCGGTTTAAATTAAAGGTGAAGAAGCTAGATAGGAACAATGGACTTCCCAGCTCTCACTAGACAGTCTGTTGTTTCAAAAAATACGCTTCTTCGAATTTAGCAGGTGATATACCGCCTGTATGCGAGTGGCGTTTTTTTGGATTGTAAAACATTTCTATAAAGTTAAATATCTCTGTCTTCGCTTCGACTCTGGTCGAATATATCTTCTTTCTGATCACGCGCTTTTTAAACGTAGCAAAAAAGCTCTCAGCAACCGCATTATCATGACAGTTTCCTCTGCGGCTCATGGAAGGAATAAGATTATGCTCTTTCATAAACGCTAAATAATCTGCACTGCCATACTGACTGCCTTGATCGCTATGTACCAACACAGATTGTTCTGGCCGACGTTGGTAAACGGCCATTAATAATGCCCGGATAACCAAATGCTTATCCATGTTTTTATCCATCGACCAACCGACAACGCGTCGTGAGAACAAGTCGATAACTGTCGCTAAGTACAGAAAACCCTCATACGTTCGCACATACGTGATGTCACTCACCCACGCAGTATTAGGTGAGTCTGGGGCAAAATCACGCTCCAATACGTTATCTGCAATCCGTGATGGCTTAACGCCTTTGATGTATTTGCGCTTGTAACCAATCTGCGCTCTAAGGTTGTTCAGTCGCATAATTTTAGCAACACGGTGCACGCTACAAGACTCGCCCGCTTCACGAAGATCACGATGTATCCAAGGGCTACCATATGTTCCGCCGCTGGCAATATAGAACTCTTTTATCCGCTTGAGCAGGCGATTATCTTCAATCGCTCTCGTGCTCAACGGCTGTTTAAGCCATGCATAAAAGCCACTGCGATTGATTTTTAATACACGGCACATGGATAACACAGAGAACTGCTTCTGGTGATCTCGGATAAAGGCGTACTTTACTCTAGCTGGCTTGCAAAGTACCTTGCGGCCTTTTTTAAGATGTCCCTTTCCTCCGTGACCCGCTTCAACTCTGCCTCTAACTTAGCAATTCGAACCGAATCATCAGATGACTGGCGAACGGCTTTATTGCCACTTAACTGGCTTCGCCAGTGATAGAGGGATTTAGTTGAAATACCAAGCCGATCAGCAACTTCCTGAACTGAATAACCACGCTCAGTAATTTGCTTGACTGCTTCTATCTTAAACTCTTCGGTATACCGTTTGCCTTTGCTCATAAACACCTCTATTTGAAGTTACATTGTAACTGTTAAAAGTGTCTAGCAAAGTCTGGGAAGTCCACAAGGAGGTATAAACAAGGAGCAGACTTGCTCCTTGTTCAGTATGTTCGTTTACTTAAACGAGCGGCGGATCAGCTCAAACTCCTTCGCTTGGCTTTCAATTTTAATGTTTTCCAATTGAAGTAGTTCTGCTTGCGATAGGTTATTCTGAGACAACTCGCTGATATTAATTATATTTTGACTTATTTCGTTGGCGACCATGCTTTGCTCTTCTGACGCAGTAGAGATTTGAGTGGCTAAATCTGAAATATCCGTAATTGATTCATAAACAGAATCGATCACTTGTTGAGTTTGGCGTGTTTCTTCCACACAGAGTTCAGCAGATTGTTTACCTTCTGCCATCACTTTTGACCAAGACAATAACGTACTCTGAATTTCTTTAATTGAGGTATGAATTTGCTCTGTCGCACTGCGAGTTCTGCTTGATAATGCTCTAACTTCATCTGCAACAACAGAAAATCCACGTCCATGCTCACCCGCTCTTGCAGCTTCAATGGCAGCATTCAGTGCCAGTAAGTTTGTTTGATCGGCAATGCCTTGGATCTCTTGCATAATCCCACCAATTTTTTCAGCTTCATCTGACAATTGATGCGCTGAATTAGCAGAATTAGCAACTTCAACCGCTAATTCTGACACTTGTCCCATGGTGCGAGTCATGGCAGTTTTAGCTTTATTACACGCTTCTTGAGCGGAACGAGAACGCTCTGCCGTAGTCACGGTATTGCCTGCAACTTCTGTGATAGTCGCCACCATTTCTTCCACAGCTGTCGATACTTGATGAAGTTGGTCTGACTCCTCTTGAACCCCAGTGATAGTCGAGTTGGCCGCTTGTTCAAGGGTGAGAGTGGCCGTGCGTAATTTAGCCGCATTATCTTCAAGGCGCCCTAAAATTGTATTGACTTTGGCTTCATTGATTTTGATATGAAAATCAGCAAAGCTATGGGCCTTTTCACCACTAAAGACCTGCCGAGACACACTGTCATACTGACTGGATAATTGATGAAAGTACTGAGGTGTTTTAAAGAGTTCTTGTTGATAAATGAGCGCAAATAGACAAGGCAAGATCAGAGCAATAAAAGGATTTTGCAACACACCATAAAAAATAATCAGTGAAAGCGTAATCATCAATATATGCTTATGCATTACGGTTAAGGTTGGAAACAACGACCCTTTATTTTGATTGATAGCTGCATATAACTGCTCAGCGTTACGCTTGAACTCAGGTTTTAATACTGTTCTAACCGATTGAAAACCTGTTAATTTGTTATTTTCGTATAACGGAGTCACAAAAGCATCAACCCAATAGTATCGCCCATCTTTACAGCGGTTTTTTACCGCCCCACGCCAAGGTTTTTCTGATTTTAAACAATCCCATAAATCTTTAAATGCCGCTTTAGGCATATCAGGGTGGCGAACAATATTATGATTTTTACCGACTAATTCATCTTCTGTGTACCCTGCAACTCGACAAAATCCGTCGTTTGCATAAGTAATGATCCCACGAGGATCGGTGATTGAAATCAACTGCTCTGAGGCATTAAAAACAACTTCTTCATTGATTGTTGTTTGATTACGACGCATGGGGAAACCTTGAAATAATAAAAAATAATGCGCTTTCATAGTGATAATTCAGAGCCGTTTATTACTGAAACTGGCTTTTTATCACTAGATGGCATCATATTAGGCACATTTGCCACGAAAAACAAAGAGAGAGTATGGGAGAAAAATTCAAAAAAAACAATAAGACAAACAGGTGGTCAATTACGGTAACAAGCTGATCTTAAGATGAATAACTTTATTTTTTTAGCTTAGCTTTTCACATCAAACAACATTTTGATTTTTTTAGTTAAGGCCATAATATCATTCGTACGAACGGGTAAAATCATCACACTATCATCACCGGCAATAGCAGCGAGGATATGAAACTTTTTACTTTGCTTCTCAAGTACGCGAGACACAATATCCGCGCTACCAGGCAAGGTTTCGACCACCACCAACGCTTCATTAGCATGCACCCCAACCACCAATTCATTCACTTGTGTATCTAAGGTCGGCATGATCAGTTCACGTTTTAACACATAAACCGCCTGTCCCTGTGAATTTTTAAGGTTTACAGCCCCTATTTGATTCAGAATACGGGATATCTGTGGCTGACTGACATTTTCAAAACCCCGCTCATCCAAAAAATAAGCCAGTTCATAATGACTGCGAATTTGCTCAGTCTTTAACAGCTCTTTAATTGTTTGGATAAGCGGGCTTTGTTTTTTCATCTTATCGATTCATGGCATCGATAAGAAAAGCCGACAATGCAGCGCCTTCTTTTAGGGTTGTTTCTGAGCTCACTTTTCCTTGTAATGAACTATCAGTAAACGGCGCAATCTCCATCATATCCGCCCCAGTGATTGGGAAGTGTTTATTGAGTTCTGTTAGGATCAACATCGATTCATCTGGTGTCATGCCGTCGTATTCAGGCGTGCCCGTTGCAGATGCATATTTTGCATCCAGTGCATCAATGTCAAAGCTGACATACAATTCATCGACCTGATCGGCTTTGAGTTGAGCAATCACCTCATCGACAATTGCCTGCGCGCCTTTTTCGCGGATTTCATGAGCCCAATGTTGTTTCACGCCAAATGTTGATTCCCAATGAGACTTAGGTTTACCACTTGAGCGGATACCAAACTGAATCAAATGATGTGGAGCAGGTAAAAATTCGAGTATATGTGTACACCAAGAACCAAAACATAAATCAATGCCTAGACGCTCAACCAATAAATCAGTGTGGGCATCGAAGTGAATAATCGCGGTGCGAATACCACGCTCACGTTTGGCTTTTAGGTAAGACTTGGTCAGTGGATAGCTGATTGAGTGGTCGCCACCGATCCCAAAAATACCTTTATCTGGAAATTGTGCATAGAAGTCATCACATACATCTTCAGTAATCGATAATGGGCTGACAAAATAGGCTGAATCTTGGTTTTGATACAAGGCTTTTTGGCAATTGGCGATTGTCCCTTCGTTAAGGTATTTATCATGTAATAAATGAGGAATGACACGGACATCACCTAAATCAAAGCAGGTCGTTGACGGTTGTTGCTCTATCAAGGCACTTCTTAGGAATAAAGGCCCCCAGTTTGCGCCGCGTAAAATACCGCCACCGCAATCAGAGCTAATCCCAAGAATTGCAGCTTTATGTTCACTTGCAGGTAATTGATCTAAAGACGCTTGCCATAACACATCGATATTATCTGTTTGGCCGTATAATTTTTGATGCAAGGCCGCTTTTCTTTCCTGTGCAGTATTGACGGTAAATACGCCATTTCCAGGTGGGCATAAACACTGTGAGAATTTACTTTTTGTATCTAACCAATCATGACTCATAACTTGCTCCAATTTGAGGCGTATAGTTTTATATTAACTGTACGAACTAACCTGACTATTTATGCAAAAGAAAAAGAATTAAAAAAATGTGTGTTTCACACATGATTGACAAAGACACCACCTCACATCAGTAAAAGACATATCGCTAAACAATAAAAATAAGCATATATATCAGCTTGTTAAAATCAGATTATTGACGAAATGGTATATTTAGGTAATCAAAACACTTTGCATAAATACCTATTGAGTTAGCAATATACCGGATTAGGGCGCAAGTCAAACCAAGGCATATTTGTCCAACGCCGTATAATGACTGTCTATGCGCTTGCGCTGCATAAATGTTTGAATGGATAATCACAGACGCTAAAAAAGGTTCGGAATGTATTGAATCACTAAGGTTTAATTATTAATAAGATAATTGTGACCTTTACATACCTGAAGTTTAATCTGTGATTAGTGACAATTTAATCGAACTAAAACTCGTATTCGAGTGCAATACGAAAACTGTGATCTTTCCCCCTATGGCTCACCTCTGTGATAAATCCAGCTTCCCATTTTAACTGTTTTTGCCCATCAAACCGCTGCAGTCCCATAAATCCAGGTCCTATGCCAACGAAATCCTCGCCAATAAAAAGCTCAATTGATGGCTGGACTTGCGGTAACCAGCGATAGCGATATTGTGCTCTAAACTCGGTTTCAAGTTCATTGTCGATGGTATTACCCCATTCATAAACGACAAATAAATTCATTGTTAAGCTAGTACGATTAATTTCTTTTTCAAAAATCAACCCTGATGTCAGTTCCCAGATATCAACTTGGTGTTGTTTTTCTATTTCAACCAAAGCGCCCCAGTCAGCCCAGTACTGTCCTTGTTCAACGAGTTGCCAACGAGCTTCAATTTCATAGGCGTGTAAACCATAATCATCACTATTATCACGTTGACCAATTAAATACCCTTCTACAGCAAAAGTATCACTGAGCGCTTTACCATAACCAATTCGTTGAAAAAGATAGTTTTTATCCTCAATTTGACGTGAAAGAAGTCGCCACTCAAACTCTTGCTCATAGGGGAGAACATAAGGGTGATAGACTTTATCTACCACCATACCATCCGCATTGGCGACGGTATGCATCATCATCGTAAACCCTAAAAACGTGAACAATTTATAATTCATAGCGTTTCCTTAGCTTTATGCGGCTTTTGACTGATATGATAAAAATAACTTGCCATTGGTACGCCTGTTAAAAATAAAAATAACATCAGCTCCCACAACATAGGTGTTGCTTCATAACCAAACAAAGCACGCATTAAACGACCGACTTCGGAGCTTTCATCAATCACGTTATTTATGTTCCAAAGTGCCTGTTGTGCAGGAATATAATCAATTTGTACCAGTACATTTACAACGGGGATGATCTGACCAACTAAATAAAGAGTCAGTAACAGAGTAATCAACCATGGGATCCGTAAGCTCAACTGATAAAGTAAAAAGTAATACAAAATACTAAAGCTTAAACACACACCTAACCCTAGGGTTGCACCAACAATGAGCGCGTTCGTATTATCTGACTGGCTCCAATAACCGAGTATGTATATTAAAAAGTCACTGCCATTTAGAATCAAAGCCGCACACAAACCTAGCATCAAAAAGTTAAATCGACTTCGTATTGACCAATTAAACGCAATTATACTCAACACACAGGCCACATACAGTAAGCAGCGCAAGGCAATCGTCATCCACTCAAGTCCATTAAAGTCAAACCATTCACTAATTTGCGCGCTTTGTTGGACATAAAATACCGCTCCAATTAATCCAAAACCAATTGTTCCCCCCACCTTCAATACTGGCCTTGTGAATGATGCTGTTTGAGCAAGCGAAGCTAAATGATTTTGCCAAAATAGCAATAACAAAACACATAAGATGAAAATCGGCAAGGCATCACTTAAGGCGATAATAACGGTATTAAGTAACATTATGGTTGCTCTTCTTTAGACTCAACCGCAATCACAACCCCTTGTGCTGTATTTGGAGAATATTCGCCAAAAAAATGATATTCGCCTGGCTGCAAAGGCCCGATAAAAATAGAGGCCACACGATTAGCAAAAATAACTTTTTCACGATTTAAGTCAAAACTATCAAATTCTTCAGGGGTATTATCTTGATTTCGAATGATCAATTTGATCTTTTTATATGCAGGCACTTCTATCTGTGCAGGATAAAACAAGTGATCTTTCAGAATAACTTCTACCTCGTGTTTAGCATAGGCCCACAGCGGTAGAAATAACCCACTAAATACGACGGAGTAAGTTATCAAACGCCTTTTAATCACCTTTAACCTCCTCAACTAATTGGGAGTTTTTAAAACAAACGGTAATCGCTAACCCACCTAAATCACTTTCATCTAATGTAATCTGTGCATGATATAATGTAATAATATGTTTCACGATGGCGAGCCCTAAGCCGCAACCGATCACGTTCGAGTGATGCCCATCACCACCCACACGATAGAACCGGTCAAAAATACGAGTGCGTTCTTCTGTGGGGATCCCAGGCCCTGAGTCTTCGATTTTTAGCGTCACCCTTTGCGTGGTCTGTTTCAAACTAATGTGGATTTGACCGTTATCGGGGGTATATTTAATCGCATTACCAATTAAGTTTTGTAATAACGTCATAATGGTAAACTGATCAACAGGTAAAACAACATCATCCCCCTCAAAACTAAGATCATGGTTTTTTTCTAAAACCTGATTGTAAAGTGACTCTACAGCATCTTGTATCACGCCTTTTAATGCAATAAGTTGAAATTGATTTTTGAACTGTTCAGGGTGAGTGCGATTTAATAACATCATTTGCTCGACCACGTGAGACATCCGCTGAACACCTTGCTCTAATGCTTGGAGATTCTCTTTGGGATCTCCTTGCTCACTCATAAGATTGTGCATTGAAATTTTTAAAATACTTAATGGCGTGCGCAATTCGTGAGCAGCGTCAGACGCAAAATGTTTTTCACGTAAAAAAGCCCCTTGAACCCGCTCCAACAATCTGTTTAATGTCTCGACAACGGGCCTCAGTTCAAAAGAGTCCCGACTAAGCGTCACTGCAGAAAAATCATCTGCTTGTTTAGTCTGTAATTTATCTGCTAAGCGAATGAGTGGGTTTAAGCTGTGTTTCACCAAAATACTGATCATTAACGCTAATAACGGCATGCTTAAAATAAGGGGAGTGACCGCTGCAAGAGTCATATTTTCGGCTAATTCAAACCGATAGCGTTGTGGTTGAGCAACTAAGATCCAAGCATTGTCTTGATGGTGGCTAAAGGTACGCCAACGCTGGCCGGCAAAGTTTGAATGTGCGAAACCCGCTTTAAAAGCAACAATCGGCTTTTTATGTTGGCTAGCGGGCACGAGATTGAGCATTAGCTTTTCGTTCACCCAAATCTGAATCGCATAATTATTAAATTGAACCGATGCTTGCTCTAGCATAGGTCCATGCACACTGCCAACTAATGGGTTCATCGCACGAGCTAATGAGACCAACTCTTGGTCAAACAGTTCATCAGCCTGTTGCATACTCGACTTATAACCAGCAATAGCGGCACCGAAACAAACCAGTACAATACTCGCCAGCAACACCATAATTAAATGGGCTCGTAAGGACATTAGGCTTTGCCAACAATATAACCGATGCCACGCACTGTTTTGATAAAGCTATCAGGCAATTTCTTTCGTAAATGATGGATATGCACTTCGACCGCATTCGAGCTGACCTCTTCCCCCCACTGATAAAGTTTTGTTTCAAGTTGCTCTCGCGATTGGATCCGCCCAGGGTTTTCCATCAATGCTTTTAACACCATATATTCTTTTCGGGGCAATTCTAATTGCTCTTCCCTAACAGCCACAGTATTGGCGGCCAAATTAAGTACCACATCGCCAATGACTAATTGCGAGCTGGCAAATTGACCGTTACGACGCGTCATCACTCGTAAACGCGCTAATAATTCAGAGACTTCAAACGGTTTTACTAAATAATCATCAGCCCCTAAATCAAGTCCTTTAATTTTATCATCGGTGCTATCTCTCGCTGTCAAGACTAACACCGGCAACATGGCTTGGCGTTTTCGAATATGTTTGAGAATATCAATACCATCCATATCTGGTAACCCTAAATCTAGAATGACCAGATCAGATTCAGCCATATCGATTGCGATTAATGCTGAGCGCCCATTGGCACAATGATCAGCCGTGTAACCTTCATGGCGCAATGTTTTCAATAAGCCTTGTGCCAGCAGTTGATCATCTTCAACTATCAGTATTCTCATTATTTCTTCTTCAGTTTTTTATTCACTTTTACCAATAGTTGATCAATTTCTTGATGACGATACTGATCTGCTAATGGCCGCTCAGCTCTTGGAGGTGCTTGATTGGCAATTTCTAAATATATTTTAGCGTCGGAATATTTTTTTTCATCATAAAGATATTGGCCATAAAAGTAATTAGGATCAATGCCTTTTGAGTTTATTTTTATGGCTGTGCTTAATAGTTCAGCGGCTTTTTCATCATCACCAAACCCTATTGGCCAGCCTGGCACTTTACTATAAAGAGTCCCTAAACTGGTATACGCTGATCCATCCAGTGCAGTTGCATCTAACAGCAGTGCTTTTTCAAGGGCGCTCTTGGCTTCTTTGGCAAGCCCAAGTGCACCCAAGCCCCCTTTTGCTCCGGCATAGCTTGATTTAATAATGCCAAGCCAAATATACCCCTCAGCTTTATCCGAGTATGTCTGCTGAAATTGTGTTATTTCGGTGACTAACTGCTCAAACCCTTTTTGTTGGGCTTTATCAGTGAGTTCATAATTGACTGTGACCCACTGGTGCTGAATGTCGAGTAATTCACTGTGCATATCGGCTACTACATTAAATGAATAACTGGCGCAGCTGGCCAACAACAAAGAGATAACGGCTAATTTTTTCATCATCATGTCCTCAATTAAGTTCGTTTAATACACGTTTCATCACGATCAATTTTTTGGCTATCGCACTATCAATTAATGATGGAAAGAGGCCGTTTAATTTCACAAACAGCTTTTCTGGAAAACCTATCACATTGCGAGATTCGCCTGTTTTTAATTGTTTAATTAATAGTTGAGCCACCTTGTCTGGTGAATCCATCTGATTACCTAACGCAGAATTAATCGCTCGTTCAGTCCTGCCATTAATGTCGGTATCCGTTGCGCGAGGTGCGATATACAACACTTCTAATGCTTGATCACTGAGCTCTCGTTTTAGGGCTTCAGTAAACCCTCTTAAACCAAATTTACTCGCACAATAGCTACTGTGATAAGGAAACCCGATACTGCCAAATGCACTGCCAACATTGACTAACTTAGCATGGGATTTATTACGCATTTGTGGCAAAAATGCATGAGTAATTAGCATCGGAACCAATAAATTAACTTCGAGTGTTTTTGAAATATCAAGCGTCGATTGCTCGCAAAAAGCGGTGAATGCATTCACTCCTGCATTGTTAATCAACACATCTGCACCACCTAGTTGTTCAGCCAAGCTCACCAAGTCATGTCGTCCTTGCTCAGTAGTGAGATCAGCGACTAAGTGGCCATGCAGACTGCCTAATTGATTATTGAGTTGCTTGAGCTTGATTTCGTTACGACCCACCAGCAATAATCGAAACCCCTCTTTAGCCAGTGCGTTTGCCATGGCATGGCCAAGCCCACCACTCGCCCCCGTTAACACACACAGTGCAGGGTTGCTCATGCTGCACCTTCCATTGATTGAGTCTGCTCAAGAACCGTAAGCCCATGATCAGGACTTAATGCACGAAACATATCGCCATATAAACGATAAAAACGTTTCGCACTGTTAATGATTAATTGCTGCTCGTCGCTGTCAGTTATTTTATCCATCAAACTAATAAAAAACTTAACATGCTCTTGATCTAGGGATCCATGTGAACGCAAATAGCTAAATGCTTTCTCAGGTAAACCCAGCTTACCTTGTACTTTTGCTGCTGCATTATCCGCCAGAGCAATGCTTGTTCCTTCTAATACATGCACCATGCCAAAGAAACACAGCGGGTTAATTCGTGCAATAGCATCATAGGCATAAGACACCATCAACTCAGTTGCAAATAATGGCTCTGAACCACGCGCTTGCTCTTTATCATAGCCACACGCTGCAATATCATTTAATACCCATTCTTGGTGGCCTAGTTCTTCTTCAATATATTCAGCGACGGCATTACGTAACCATTCTTGCGACTCGGGTAAACGGCTGCCTACAGACATTAACAAAGGGGTGGTATGTTTAACGTGATGATAGGCTTGCTGTAAGAATGCTACATAATCATCGAGTTCGAACTGATCTGTCATACAACGTTCGATGATCGGCGCTGAAAGTAAGTACTGTTGCTCTGCGGTGGTCTGCGCCACTAATTGTTGATAAAAGCTCATAATAATTCCTCCACACATGTCTGTGGGTTACTAGATAAATAGGATGGATGATAAAGCGCATCAATTTTCTCAGAATAATAGTGCGCTATTTCTGTACGCTTAGGCCGATTATTGAGGGTATAGAGTCCCTGTTCAGCCGTCATGTCATGGGCTAAAATCAGCCGCTGTTTGAGTTGTGCATAATCGGGTAATGACAGATTGATTTTACTTAACAATTGGTCAACCTGTTCTGGGGTCACGCCTGGGTAAATCACTAATAAGACGCAACAAAAAGGTCGGCTATCGCCTATAATGACCGCTTGTTTTATTAAGCCACTTGATAGTAGTAATGCTTCAGGCCATTCTGGTTGAATATTACGACCAAAACTTGAAATAATGACGTTTTTCTTACGGCCTAACAAAGTTAACGTCCCATTGACTACCTTACCAAGGTCGCCGGTCTTAATCACTTCGGGATACCAAGAGGCGGGGTCATTTTGGTAGCCTAATTGACAATTGCCCTGAATGACTAATTCTCCCTCTTCTTCAACCACTGTGCAGTGGGGTAAAATATGCCCTGCGCTACCTAATTGATCGTTTCCAGGCGTATTGAGGCTCACAACTGAACCGCATTCAGATAATCCATACCCTTGGTACACAGGTAACCCTAGCTGGTGCGCGCAATGCAACAATGCCTCTGGAACATGGGCGCCACCCACGGCGATAAATTTCAATGATCGCGGAACCACCCAACCACTTTGCGCCGCACGTACCAATAGCATCAACAGTTCCGGGACCAATATCAGAGAATCTGGTTGATGATCAGACACGGCCTGTAGTAGCTTTTCAGGCTGAATTAATTGCGAACCGGTAAAACCAAGCGTTTCTAAACCAATCACGGTGACTGTGCCGCCAGCAAGTAAAGGTGCATAAACACCGGCGATGTTTTCGAGTAACACCGATAATGGCAGTAAGCAAAGGTGACGTGGTTTATTAATATCAAGCACGTTCGCCAAAGACTGAGCAACCCGCCATTGGTTTTCTATTGATAAACAGACTCCCTTTGGCATGCCCGTAGAACCCGATGTAAACGTCACTTTTTGGGTCTCTTTTGGACGAGCACCCAATGAAGATGAAGCGATTCGATAAAACACGAGCTCACTATTTTGTGAAAATTTAAGCTGAGTGATCGCTGCGAAAAAATGGGCATCGGTTGTTAGTAGATAATCACAAGCAGACTGATTGAGAACATGTTCACGTTGATCGTCACTAAAAAATGTCGGCATAGGCACCACAGTAATCTGTAACTGCTGTGCAGCTAAATCAAATAAAATCCATTCAAGACAATTATCTAACGCTATCGCTAAACAATGAATGTGGTGCAGCTTTAAAAACGCAACACGTTTATCTACTTCTTCTAACATCATCTGATAGGTAAGCATCACATTGTGATCACACAACGCAATATCATCTAACACATGTCGGTTCGATGTAATAATAGGGTTCATAAATTCACCAATTCTTTACAAAGTTGCGCGATTTGATCCGTTAACTTAGCCATGATTTTTAAATGAAATGGATGAGTCTCAATTAAATGCATCACATCATTCAAATCCAAGACACATACTTGCGGCAGGTTATGATAATAAGTGCCCCAGAGTGCTGCTTGTTCCCCTAGAGCACCAGAACGAGCTTGTGCGATTACAGTGAATGGCACAGCATATTTGGCCAAAATTTCACGAACTTGCGCCGTACCACAAAAGCTTAAATAGCGAAAACCGCGCTTGTATAGGCTCACCGCACTGATCATAAAAAGTGGCACAGTCATATGCCGTGCATTTGAAAATAAATTACCTAGCTCTGCTATTTGTTCACGTGCAACTGCCTTTGGTAAATATGTTTCAATGGGCAGAGGCAGATATTGCTCAATAAACAGCGCTGTTTTGGCTGAACTTAAACCCAAAGCGGCGCCTTGATTCACTTGCCCCAAATGCACTAATAAGGGTAAAAAATGGCTGATAGATGCGCCATATGCCTTATAAAAACCTTGCGCTATGAAATGCTCAACAGATTGACGTGGTGGCTGCCCATTTAATGCAACCGTAAAGCCAACTAAAGGTGAATGCTGGACTTGAACCTCGTGGTTTTTTTCTAATAAAGATTGCATCGTTTGACCCCTTCTAAACAGCGTTGATAGAAAGATAAACCGTCAAACTTAAAGGAATCTTAAGAAACAAAAAAATTGTGAAACAACACGAAAAGAAAAATTTTCTTTAAAGTTTACTATGTTGTTAACAAGCAGGACATTGGTCCTGTACGAGTGTCATCATAAATTTTAACAATAGGTACTTATTTACGTTCATTCGATATTATTAAATTGGATGTGGTACTCAGTCGCTTTATCAAAACAAATACAATTAACACTCAAGGGGATGTTATGAAAACGGTTTTTCACTTAGGCCTTAATAAATCGGATGTACAAGGCGCTACACTTGCGATTGTTCCTGGTTGTCCTGATCGTGCCTATCGGATTGCACAACAAACCGACAATGCAACGTGTTTAGTCAAAACCCGAGAGTTTCATGTTTACCTTGGCAAACTTTCTGGAAATAATATTATTATTTGTTCAACAGGCATTGGTGGACCGTCGACTTCAATCGCCGTGGAAGAACTAGCTCAGTTGGGGATTACGACTTTTCTACGTATCGGTACAACTGGCGCAATTCAACCTCATATTAATGAAGGCGATATTTTAATATCCAATGCATCGGTCAGATTAGACGGTGCCAGTCAACATTTTGCTCCCCTTTGCTACCCAGCAGTCTCTGATTTTTTCACCACCCAAGCACTCGTCAAGGCATGTAATACACAAAACATCCCTTTCCATATTGGAATAACTGCTTCATCAGATACTTTTTATCCCGGTCAAGAGCGCTACGATACCCATTCAGGCTACGTCACAAAATCATTACAAGGCAGTTTTGAGGAATGGCAAAAATTAGGCGTAATGAATTATGAAATGGAATCGGCGACGTTATTTACCATGTGCGCATCACTGGGTTTAAAAGCAGCTTGTGTTGCAGGCGTGCTGGTTAATCGTACACGCCAAGAAATCCCGACTGTTGATCATCAAGCCATCGAAACAAAGAGTATTGCTGTTGTCATAGCTGCCGCCAAGCTGATTTTTTCAGAGTAACGGCTTCATTTAAGTCTATACTCATTAACAAATACCTTGCGTTTGGGATAGTTAATGAGTCGATGGCTACTTCATGGCATTGTTTGGACTGCAATGCTGATCATTTTTGTTACGTTAATTCAGCTGGATGCCTCTTGGGCTGACTGTGAAGAAGTCATCTGGTTTGGCATTTATTTATCTTTCTTTATTGAAATATGCAGTTGTGTTAAAAAGCCTTTCTTTGTATTTTCTTTTGCTTTTTTTAGTCTAGGGTTACTGCTCGATATTCTCGATTCATACTTCGCAAGTAGTTTCCCGATAATTAATGTTCTCGACACCCCCATTAAACATATTGGCTTAATTTTAATTTGTTATTGTCTATTAAGAATCGCCAAGAGTCGGCTTAGCAAAATAGAGCAATTGCGAGTCGAAATTGAACGGCGTATCACACTTGAAAAAGACTTACGATTTTTAGCTTACCACGATGAACTGACAGGATTATTTAACCGACGTGCTTTTTTTGAGCATTTCGAGCAACAACATTTCGATCAAGCCTACCTTTATTACTTTGACTTAAACAATTTCAAAAATGCCAACGACAAATATGGCCACCACATTGGTGATGAATTATTAGCGACCTTTTCTCATTCCCTTAGTAGGCTTTATCCCAATGATAAAGCCTATCGTTTAGGAGGCGATGAATTTGTCTTAATTTGTAGTGAATTAATCGATGACATCGAGTTGTTTAAGCAGCAACTTGACCAACCTTTAGTGAAATATATGGTTTCTGTTAGTGTTGGTATGCAATGCCTGAAATCAGGAGACGATCCTGACCATGCATTGCATTTAGCCGATCAAAAAATGTATATCGATAAAGAGGCTAATCGTAGTCGCTTTATCGTTAATATGTTTGATTTTCAACCTTAAACGCCTGATTTTAAAGCCACTAAATGTAGCGGCACACTAAAATCGTAGCTATCAAGCACGGCTTTTGCGACACCTGTTTGGTTTTCTTGCCCTTTCATCTGGGCTAAATAGACCGCTTTTATGGTTGCTTGATTAAAGTCTTTGCCAGCTAATATCAGTTGGCTGATAGCGCTTTGCAGCGGTGACAAACTTGGGCTGTAAGCGGCGTTTTCGGCATAACGCCCGTAAAACTTACTGCCATCGTGACAAACTATCATACTACTTGCAAAATTGTCTGTATAAGGGACGTAACTGTGCTCAGCGTGCTGGACTAATTGAGAGACTTTAAAGCTTGCGTCATCTAATGTAAGATTTGCCCGTTGATGGGACATTAAAGCCGTCGGATTATCTAACTCTTTAGGGCCAAATGGCATAGGTAAAAATTCACTAAAGGCATGATGCTCGCCATTTAAGCTAATGATTAATGTCTCTGCATCTGCCAGCTCATTCATAAATTGCCGACAATAACCGCACGGTGCATCAGTTATGGCAAGCTTAGTTATTTTCCTTGCCCCATTTAACCACGCATTATTAATTGCAGCTTGTTCAGCATGTACAACAAGACTGAGAGCTTGTGAAGGAAACTCTAAATTCGCCCCAAAGTAAAAGTCACAATATCCCTCTTCGTTAGCATCCCCAACAGCGATTGCACCAACATTAAATTGCGAAATCGGCGCTCGAGAAAAACTAGCAGCAACCGGAAGCAATGCTTCCATTAGCTCGTCTTGACTACCATAGAGCTGCACGGCCCAATGTGCAACTTGGTCAGCGCACAGGACGCCTTTATTTGCTTTAACTTGCGAGAGAATCTCAGAAAATTGTTGTTCAGATAAGAATGATTCTGACGTTATTTGTTCTTTACACATATTGTTGTTGTCATTTTTAAAATGGCCAGACAGTCTATGTGATTTTCATCCGTATTTAAACTAATTATGCCGCTTTTTCTAACCAGTTTTTCGCTTTTTTGAAACATTCGAAGTTTTCTGCATTTAACGAAAAGCGCTTGGCATTTTGTATCAATAAATCGTGCAAATAACCATCAAATCCTACAACTCGTGCAACAGCATAGCCAGCCAGTTTATCTTTAATGGCTAAAATAACATCGATGACTTCGACGGCCGCATAACGATGACGAAGCTCAGTGACATCAATCAATAATTTTTGGCATTGGCGCGCATGTGCATAACGTGTAATCACATCGTAATTGCGGATCACGTCTGTGGATGATGCTGTGCCGGTTAACTTGACCAACACAAGGTGTAATGATTCATCGTAACTAATACTGGTAATTATATCTGACATAATTTGCTTAAAACCTCTAAAGCTAGAAAAAGGTGAACGGCAAATTCAAAGAAGAGAAGGAAACACTATTGCTTGGTAGCCCAGCTATCTTAGGTTTCCCCTTAGATCTGAAGCTTTGCGTGAGTATTTTTTCAAATACCTTGCCTTTGACTTGCGAGGACATGATACAGGCAACGATTTTAGAGTCAATACTCAAATTCCTTGCCTGCACTGGTGTTCTGAGCCTGTGGCACTGGCGCTTACACAGTTATAAAAAAATCAACCACCTTTAAAAAGCTTAGCAAACACCTAGCAAACAGTTAGTTAGCTTTTAGTGGCACTCTTGTTAGGCTGAGATAAAGCTCATCGAAATCGAATTAACACAATGGCGAATATTTTTATCTGTCAGCCCCTCACCTTCGAACACATGCCCCAAATGCCCATCACAATTAGCGCAAACAATCTCTATTCGTCGACCATCGGCATCAGGGACTCGTTTCACCGCCCCTGCGATTTCATCATCAAAACTTGGCCAGCCGCAATGTGACAGAAATTTATGCTCAGAGGTGTACAAAGGCGCTTCACACCGTTTACAGATGTAGAGCCCTTGCGCCATTAAATCTGTATATTGGCCAGTAAACGGACGTTCTGTCCCTTTTTGCTCAATCACATACTGCTCTTGTGGTGTTAGTTGTTTATATTGACTCATTTTTACCTTTTAACCTCGCGACTGCCCGATGAACAGGCAGCAAATATATTGTGATCTCATACTTACTCTATTAACCGGTATTGCGCATGCCTGCCGCGATACCAGCCATAGTGATCATTAATGCCTGATTAAGGACGCTATCATCCAAATGGGACTCCTCCCGAGAACGGCGCAGCAACTCAACTTGTAACACGTTAAGCGGATCCGTATAGGGGTTACGTAATTCAATCGACTGTTGCACCCAAGGTTGAGCGGCCAGTAAAGTCTGATTTTCGCAGTATCCTTTTACCCATTCGATTGCTTGAATTAATTCGGTTCTCAATCGTTGACCTAACACTCTCAGCTGTGGGCTGACGAGATGCTGATCATAATGTTCACTCAGCCAAGGATCAGCTTTACAAAATACCATTTCAAGCATTTCTATACGAGTACGAAAGAAAGGCCAATCACGGTTCATTGCTTCTAAAGTTTCTTTACCAAAGCGATTTTCCGCAGCTTGTAACCCACTTAGCGCACCAAGCCAGGCTGGCAACATAAGTCGATTTTGGCTCCAAGCAAATATCCAAGGGATCGCGCGTAAACTCTCTACCCCTCCATCCACTTTTCGCTTTGCAGGCCTTGAACCTAAAGGCAGTTGCGCTAATTCTTGTTCTGGCGTCGCACTTCTAAAATAAGGCACAAATGACGGCTCTTCATTAACAATGCTGCGATAATGGGCGCATGAACGTTCGCTGATCAGCGCCATCACATCTTGCCAAATCGCCTGCGGCTTTGGCGGAGGCAGCAAATTATTTTCAAGCACCGCACCTGCATACAAGGCTAAACTTTGCTCTGCCACTTGGGGTAAACCAAATTTGAAGCGGATCATTTCACCTTGTTCTGTTACTCGTAAGCCTGACTTTAGTGAACCCGGTGGTTGCGAACGAAGCGCTTGTGCCGCAGGCGCACCACCGCGACCGACTGTGCCACCGCGCCCATGAAATAAAATTAAATCGATAGCATGTTTTTGGGTAAATTTAACCATTTTATCCATGGCTTCATACTGTGCCCAACCCGCAGCCATCATGCCTGCGTCTTTGGCTGAGTCAGAATAACCTATCATCACATACTGCTGATTATTAACTTGTTGTTGATACCATGGCAGGCTAAACAATTGCGCAATTACATCAGGCCCCGCATTAAGATCATCCAATGTTTCAAACAAAGGGGCAACTGGTAACACATACGGACAACCCGACTCTTTAAGCAATAAATGGACAGCTAATACATCTGAAACCGTTCTGGCCATGGAAATAATATAAATACCAAAACGTTGGCGGTCGGTGTTAGCAATCACTTTACAGGTATCGAGCACCTCCTGCACAGGTGCACTCGGTTGCCAATTTCTTGGGATTAATGGCCGCTTAGATTGTAATTCGCTCAATAAGAACTGCTGTTTTTGTGCTTCAGACCAAGCGTTGTAATCCCCTAAGTCCAAAAATGCCGTTAACTCAGCCAAAGCATCGCTGTGTCGCTCTGAATCTTGTCGGATATCTAATTTACTTAGATATAGTCCAAAGCAATGAATTCTGCGCATCACATCAAGCAGTAACCCATCGGCTATTTGGCCCATTTTACTGCCATGTAATGAGCGGTAACATGCTTCGATAGGGCCTTGGAGCTGTGCAATATCGGTAATTAAATCACGGGCATCACTTTGGTGCCCTTTCACTTTTGCGGTTAAATGATGTTCTGTTTCACGTAGTTGCTCTCTGAGCTTGCCTAACACATACCGATAAGGTTCGTGCGCGCCTTGGCTTAAAGACTTAAGTGCGTCATCACATCGATTCATGGATAATTCACTGCTGAGCTTTTCTATATCTCGTAAATATAGGTTTATCGCCATCCAACGGCCTAAATCGAGCACTTCTTCAGTGACTTTGGCAGTTACAAATGGATTACCATCACGATCCCCCCCCATCCATGATGTGAACTGCACCGGGCTGTAATCAAGAGGCAAAGAAAAAGAGAAGGTTCGATCAACTTGAGCTGTGAAATCACGAATAAAATCAGGTACTGCCTGCCACAAGCTGTTTTCAATTACCGCAAACCCCCATTTAGCTTCATCCACGGGCGTTGGGCGTTGCTGACGAATTTCATTAGTGTGCCAAGCCTGGCAAATTAACTGCTCAATGCGGTTAACTAGATAGGTTTGCTCCGATGGTAATAAGCTATCTAGCTCAAGTGCGCCTAAGCATTCATTCATCTCACGATGCTTGTGCACAAGTGTTCTGCGAGTAATTTCAGTTGGATGTGCCGTTAGTACTAAATCGATGTTTAAGTTCAAGATCGCATCTTGTACTTCTTTTGCGGCTAAATTGGCGGACTTTATCTGGTGTAAGGATTCGATTAATGGGTGATTATTTTTATCATTTTGTCGAGAAATCGTGTGAAATTGCTCGGCCACATTAGCTAAATTCAAAAATTGATTAAAGGCGCGTGCTACAGGTAATAACTCATCATCGGTTAATTGATGCAATACTTCGATGAGTTCATCGCGACTGCTTCCCTCTTCATTTCGAGAGGCTTTAGATAACGCTCGGATCTGCTCAACCTTCGCTAAGACCGCCTCTCCTTGCGCCTCCTTAATCGTCTTACCCAAGAGTTGGCCCAATAAATTAACGTTTGACTTTAATGCACTGTAATCACTCATTCCGTATTCCTAAACAATAAAGATACAACTGAAAGTACAGAGCTTTATCTTCAGTGACAAGATATTTTATTGAATAAGAAAGATCGATTTTGTAGTTCAATCGTAGTGGTTACAGTAACGAATACTTCAGCGAGGTTTAATGAAACAGTTTACTATTTTTTATGATGGGACGTGCCCATTATGTGTGGCAGAAATGACGAAACTCGCTCGCTACAACCACCAACAATCCCTTGTTTTTGCAGACATCTATCAAGAAGATTTTCAGCAACGTTATCCACACATTGATCCTGAGCAAGCAAACACCATCTTGCATGGGCAATGGACTAACGAGCAAGTGATACTTGGATTGGATGTCACCGTGACTGCGTGGAAATTAGTCAACAAACATAATTGGTTAGTTGTTTTGCGTTGGCCATTGGTGCGATACATTGCAGATTGGTGTTATTTATTTTTTGCTAAGCACCGTTACCGTATTTCATTTTTGTTGCTTGGCCAGCGCCGTTGTCAAAGCGGGCAATGTCAACTACCCGCAACAAAATCATCAAGGAAAAATACATGACAAGTCAAAGCAATACACACAGACAGGTATTGGTGATTGGCGCATCAAGTGCCATTGCAAAGGCGTTAATCGATACTTTGCTAGATGATGAAACGGTCAGCCATATTTATGGGGTCTCTGGGCAGGCACAAACCATTAAACACTATCGTTACACGGCAATACAGACAGATTATTGCGAACAAAATATCAAAAAAATTACCAGCGATTTGAAAGAATTGCCCGGCTATTTTTCCGACGTGTTTATTTGCAATGGTGTATTGCACTCTGATCAATTCATGCCAGAAAAAAAACTAGAAGATATCAATCAAAATCAATTGAGCCAGCTTTTAACATCAAACACTGTCATCCCCATGTTATGGATTCAACATTTAATTACCCTGTGTAAATCTGAGCACACTTGTCACATCGTGGTGCTTTCTGCACGCGTGGGCAGTATTAGCGATAATCGTCTTGGGGGCTGGTACAGCTACAGAATGTCGAAAGCAGCCTTGAACATGGGATTAAAAACGGCAGCGATTGAATATGCGCGCCGAGCAAAAAACATTAAATTAGTGGCCTTTCATCCCGGCACAACTGATACCCCCCTATCCAAACCGTTCCAAAACAATCTGGCTGAGGGTCAATTATTTACACCCAGTTTTGTTGCTCGCTCATTACTCACTATCCTCAGTAATACCCGACCAGATGGCACTTTATCTTACATAGATTGGGCAGGAAAACCGATCCACTGGTAAAGATGCACCTATTATTACTACTTTTATGAAAGACTTCCCTTATGATGATAAATAAAACGCAACGCTCACAGCTAGACTCTCGCTATCGTGCCATGTTGGTTAACTCGCTATCGGGTTTTAAAAGTGCCAACTTACTCGGCACGTGTAACTTAGATGGGCACACCAATTTGGCAATTATTAGCTCTGTGTTTCACTTAGGTGCCGATCCTGCCTTAGTGGGCTTTATTATGCGCCCGCATACAGTACAACGGGATAGCTTAGAAAATATTCTAGCAACCGGTGTTTATACCTTAAATCATGTGAATGCGGATATTTGGCAACAAAGCCATCAAACATCAGCTCGCTACGATGCTAACCAATCTGAGTTCGACGAAGTTGGGCTAACAGCGCATTATCTCAATGAATGTAACGCCCCTTTTGTTAAACAAAGCCGGATTAAATATTCCGTTGAGCTGCAAAGCAGCCAAGAGCTCGTCAACGGCACTCAGCTGGTCATTGGTGAAATTATCGATATTCATGTCAATGAGGAGCTTATAAAACCTGATGGCTATATTGATATTGAAGCGGCACAAACTGTTGCTATATCAGGGCTAGATGGTTATCACACAACCAAGCAACTTGGGCGACTATGTTACGCAAAACCAAATATAGACCCTCAATTACTCGATGACAGTCACAATGATCAGGCTTAACAAAGGCTTGATCTGTTTCAAAATTGGCGTAACGTTATCACCATGAACCATTTAACAGTTCCACACGATGACTCCTGCCATTAAACAACTCGATAGCGCAAAATGCGCCTATCAAACTCATCAATATGAACATGACAGCCACCACTCATCCTATGGATTAGAAGCCGCTGAAAAACTTAAACTAGCTGCAAATCAAGTGTTTAAAACCTTAGTCGTCGAGCTCGACTCCCATCAATTGGCCGTGGCAATTTTACCAGTTTGTCAGCAATTGAATTTAAAGCGTATGGCTAAAGCGTGTGGAGTCAAAAAAGCGGCCATGGCTTCTCCTGACAAAGTTCAGCGCACAACAGGTTATGTGTTAGGCGGAGTCAGTCCACTTGGGCAAAAAAAACGCCTTCAAACAGTGATTGATGAAAGTGCTCAGCATTTTGCGCACATTTATATCAGTGGTGGGCGCAGAGGATTAGAAATTAGTTTATCGGCGTCAGATTTATCACAATTAACCTCAGCTAGCTTTGCGCAACTCACCGAATAATTAACTTAAAAACAAATAACTACAGCTACTTTGGGATTCTCCCGTACGAGTTGACTGTTAAATCACCATGCAAATTGATTTTAGCTCGGAGCGATAAAAACGCTTTTATCTCGAACAAAATTTAATCGTAAAAGGTCAGCAGCCCCTAAATAAATCAATATTATTAACAACTTTTAAAAGCGCGATATTAGCTTTAGACTACTGCATCGTTGAATAACCCTTAAGACAACTCATGAGCAATGAATACGCCCTAGCTGGAATGACCGTCATTAAACATCATTTCACTTTACCACTGGATTATCAAAAACCGAAAAGCAACACGATTACCGTCTTTGCTCGAGAATTACGCGCCAATGAACCAGAAGCTGAGCATCGACCTTTTTTAGTCTATTTTCAAGGCGGTCCGGGTTTTGCTGCGCAGCGACCCATCGACAATTCTGGTTGGATTAAACGAGCACTCAAAGAGTTTCGGGTATTACTGCTTGATCAACGTGGCACAGGGTTGTCATCGGCTATTAATTACGTCGCACTTGCCCACTTGTCTCCTCGTCAACAAGCTGATTATTTAGCTCATTTTCGGGCCGATAACATTATTAACGATGCCAGTGCAATCAAGGCTATTCTCAGCCCGAAAGAAAAGTGGAGTATTTTGGGTCAATCATTCGGTGGGTTTTGTGTCTTTCGTTACCTTAGCAGTGCACCTAATGAGCTAAAACAGGCATTTATTACCGGTGGGATCCCGCCGATTTTGGCCAATCCAAAAGAAGTGTATCAGCATACTTTTGCCAGAGTAAAAGCTAAAAATGAGCAGTTTTTTAATCGTTTTCCAGATGCGCTGCACCTTGTTTCGCAACTCGCTGAGCACATCACTCGCCACCCAGTAATTTTATCCAGTGGTGAAAAACTGAGTATAGAAATGCTGCAAAGCCTTGGGATCCATTTAGGCATGCAAGAAGGCCCTGAAAACCTCTATTACTTGCTCGAGCAAGCATTCATTGAGACACCAGCTGGCAGGCAAATAAATCCATGGTTTTTATCTCAGTTCACTCAATACCTTGATTATAATGATCAGCCTTTGTTCGCTTTATTACATGAGTCTATTTATTGCCAGCAGCACGCTTCAAACTGGGCTGCTGAACAAGTTCGCCAAGATAAACCGGAGTTTGCATATCAAAGTGATCAGCCATTTTTATTTACTGGCGAAATGATTTTTCCATGGTTCTTCGAGCAGTTTAATAACTTAATGCCTTTAAAAGGCTGTGCTGATTTATTAGCAGCTAAAAGTGATTGGCCAGCCCTGTATGATTTAGACGTATTGCAAAATAATCAGGTGCCCATTAGTGCAGCAATTTACAGTGAAGATATGTATGTCGATATGACCTTAAGCTTAACCAGTGTCAGCAAAGTGGCTAACTTGACCTACTGGCTCACCTCTGAATATGAACATAACGGCATAAAAATGGCGGGTGAGATTATCCTCGACAAACTCATTGCCCTCAACAAAGGTAATCAATTGCGTTAGGCTAAATTATTCATTGGCTTGATGGGCTAAAGTGTGGGCATTTTTCCCCCAATTTTGCCCATCAAACGGAGCAATATTCACATCATTAAGTGAAATATTCTCGAGCATTTTTAAGGCGTTTTCACACTAAGATACGGATTAGGATGACAAATTTCCATCAACTTATCTGTATTACTGACCGTTTCAAAACCAAACTGCTGATATAATCCATGTGCGTCACGAGTACACAACATAAACCGCCGTAACCCTTGTAACTTAGGATGAGACCTCACCTGTGCGAGTAATTGTTTGCTAAATCCCTGCCCACGGCATTCTTCTAAAACAAACACATCGGCTAAATATGCAAAGGTGGTAAAGTCGCTAATAATGCGGGCAAAAGCGACCTGCTTGCCATTTAAAAAGCCACCAAGACACAAAGATCCAGCCATTGATTGTTGCACTGTTTCTATTGATATTCCTTGAGCCCAATAAGAATGGGTTAAGAAGCCATGTATGACCTCGATTTGCATGTCACTGGTTTTATCGCTCACTTCAAACGCACTTTGTTTATTGGTTGTCACTATATTGAGTGTCCTTATAAATGCCTTATCCTCAGGGCTGTTTAATCGTAAAATAACATCAGCACAGTCAATATGGTTAAACCTGCTAAAAGATGATTAAACCGTTGTTTTGCAATTTCTGTCGCCAATTTCCGGTTGATCCACACACCTACCAATGTCCAAACAATATTGGCACAAAGCCCAGCTAAGCTGAAAATCACACACGCCTGAACAACCGATGCCCAATACAAAGGTGTTGGTAAACTAAATGCACTGATACACGTCATCACCATTAATAGCGATTTAGGATTGACAAACTGTGCGACTAAACCCCGCCAAAAACTAAGATTGACGGGCCCTGTGATTGCTTGTTTTTGTTTATTTTGGATCAAGGTATACGCCAACCAACACATATACGCTGCTCCGATGAATTTCATTACCACTAAAGCATTTAGCTCTAACACTAATAAACCTGCGATACCGCTGGCCATTACCACAAACAACGCAATAATCCCCACCCGAATACCCATGATAAACGGTACCGCACTTTTAAAACCCATATTGGCACCTTGCAAAGTCAGCAATAAATTATTTGGCCCAGGACTTAGGGTGGCTAACAAGCCAAATAATAACAGCGGCACCCATAAATTAATTAACTCTGTCATCTAACCCCACAATTGCACCCATACAATATCGCAAACCAAGTTCAATAAAGAATAAATTGATGGTATGTTTATAATACAATTACCACAATGAAATTATTGTACTCATGACAATTTTGGATACTCTGATCTTAGATGGCCGCCAAGCAAAATACCTGCAAGTCGCCACAGCCATTGAAGACGCGATTACAGTAGGTCAACTCTCTGCGGGTGAAAAGTTACCACCACAACGGATCTTATCGTATAAGTTAGGTGTCACAGTTGGCACCATTACTCGTGCCTATCATGAATTAGAACGAAGAGGCTGTGTGAATGCAAAAATTGGCAGCGGTACATTTGTTAAATCTGACCAAGCTCACCCAGCATTATTAACAAGCCCTTGCGAAACGCATTTTGATTTACGCAGTGCCAATGCCCCGATGCTGAACCAAATAGAATTAATGCAAACTGGGCTCAATGAGTTATTACAACAAACACCTATTCTTGCCCAGTGCTTAAGCTATCAGTCAGAAATCGCCTTTGAGTCACAACGTACTCGTTTAGCAACATGGTTATCGCACTCGAATATCCACTGTGATGAATCACAGGTTTTATTTACCTACGGTGGGCAGCACGCAATTCAGTTAACATTACAGACACTGTGTTTAGCAGGTGATACCGTATTGTGTGAAGGGCTAACATTTGCAGGCTTTAGCGCATGTTGCCAACTGCTACAGCTCAAAGCCATAGGACTGGAGATGGATCATGATGGGATCACAATAAATTCGTTAAAAGCGGCCATTAAACAAAGCCACCCAAGGGCATTATATTTAACCCCGCAGGTACAAAACCCAACATGTGTGCAGCTATCTGTGGAGCGTCGACACGCGATTGTTGCTCTATGCCGAGAAAATAACATCATGATTATCGAAGATGATGTTCAATACCTTGCACCTGAGTGCAAATTGGCGTCGTTTTACCAGTTAGCACCTGAGATTACCGTGTATATCAGTAGTTTTTCGAAAACTTTTTCTGGCGGACTGCGCATTGGGTATTTGATTGCACAATCAAGCTTGCGCGAAAAAATGCGTTTAACACTCAAAGCAAATTGTTGGACAGTACCTACATTGCAAATTGAACTAATTTGCCGATGGTTAGAACACGATAAAGTCACGCAACTTGCCGATGCAATTGCACTGGAAATGAAACAACGCCATCAAATTTTAGAAGAAGTGTTAAGTGAGTTTTCAATGATTTCTCAGCACAGTGGCTATAATGCTTGGCTCATTTTGCCGCCTCACTGGCGAGCGGTCGATTTTGAACGTTTTGCCTTACACAATAAAGTCTTGATCCGTGCTGCTGAATCTTTTGCGATTGGCCGCTTTCCAGCCCCACAAGCAATCCGCATTAGTTTATGCGCTTCAAAAAACCATCACGAGCTGCGTCTCGCGCTTGAGGCATTAAAGACATGTTTACATAGCCAGATCTCTCATCACGATATCGCCATTTAACGGATCTGATCACGCTTTTTTATCGGCGAGTATTCACGTAAACCTATGATCATCAACAAATGAGGATGTGCCAAAACGGTAGTTAAATAGACTATTGTCGATCTGTTCCAAACAACGTTTATTTCTGCATTAACGAGTAACTTGTTTAGCTCGGTAATCTTTTGGCGCACAACCATACCAACGCTTAAATGCGCGGTTGAATGAGCTTTGTTCATTGAACCCCAATAACGCGGCGATGGTGCCTAAACTATGCTGATTCATTAATAACTCGTAACGCCTTTTACGCTCCTCATCGCGTAAATCCGCAAACGAACATTGCTCATGTTTGAGTTTACGTTGTAAGGTGCGCGGTGTTAAATTCAGTGCTTGTGCGACACGCTCTTGGTTAACCCCCTGCAAATCATGCTTGCTCATCAAAATACTCAACACCCGTTGCGACACAGATTGTACCGCTTGAATATCGGCTAATTGTTTTTGCGATAATTGCGTCAGTGCTTGATGCATAAATGGGTTATCACTGGAAAATTGCACTTGTAAATAATCATGGGGGAAATCAATTTGATTAACCGTTGCCCCAGCGATCACTTGACAACCAAACCATTCACTCAGCCGCTCTTGCTCCTGCGCACTAAAGTTGTGAACAAACAATAAACGACTCGGTGTTAAGCTCGGATCTAATAAGCGCCGTACCACAGCCACCCATGCAGTCATGTTACGCAGTACTACTTGCTCAGAGCACAGCTGGTTCGGAGTCCAACAAATGGAGGCGGTGTCGCCCTCACTACTAAATTGTGCAGTGCCAATATCCGCAACTAACGAATCATACTGCAATAAGGTATCGATGGCGGCGGCGAGATCGCAACTGGACTCGATTAAATAACCCAGCACTCCGTAATCTGCCGTTCGGATATCTTGACCAAGGTGAAATCCAAATAACGAATCTTGGCAACGCTGTTTACCTAGCTCTAATATCGCATGATAATAGCGAAATGGGATCCGTGTCCCTTTAGGTAACGCACTAAATTGTGCAAAATCAATCTGCTCTAAACAAAATTGCTTACTCAATCCTAATGCTTCTAAGTAATGCAGCACACTCGCAAAATAAATATCTGAAGTTGTATTCATTAATTGTCGCCTAAAGACAAAATTGTGTCGTTTTGCCACAAGTCTGCCAGCTCTATTCACTTTATGCTAGTCCCTTAATCGGTTTATCTTTTGAGTGAATAATTAATGGCTATCGACATTGTGGTGACCCAATCGTTTGCGTGCGAGCCCGAGATTGTTTTAAACACATTATCTGAACATCAACATCTAGATCGTTTTTTTAATGCATCGTTCACCGTATTGCCCTCGCACGCACATTACACTCGTCGCCAAGTATCGATGCTTGGCTACCGTTTTATCGAGCGTGTCGAACAAGTAGACCCTTTTACACTCAATTACCATATCGAAGGAGATGGGCCGGTCAATCATCATTGTGCATCTATCAACGTAACTCCTTCAGAAACTGGCTGTCTGTTAGTTTATTCAATCCATTGCCAAGCAAAATGGTGGCAACCGAGTTGGTTACTACAAGCCATCATTCGCCATGATTTAACCCAAGCACTTCACAAACTAAAGGAGCTGTGCGATGCCTGTTGAATTACTATTATTAGCACTGAGCCCTGTATTTTTTACTTTTATTCTGTATGAGTTTTTAAAATACAAGCAGCACTACGAGCTAAAAGATTCATTCGCGAATGTGGTATTGGCGTTAATGCATCAATTTGCCGACGCCTTAGCACTGGTTGTTTTAATGCCTTTTTTCTATTGGTTACATCAATTTGCATTTTTTGAGATTGAGCTTGATGTGGCCACTGTACTGATAGCGTTTATTCTACAAGACTTTCTGTATTATTGGTTTCATCGTGCATCTCATCATATTCACTGGTTTTGGGCTGCTCATGTTGTTCATCACAGTTCAAAGAAAATGAATTTTACCACCGCATTTAGACAGAGCTTTTTTTATCCTTTAGTGGGCATGTGGCTTTTTTGGTTACCAATGATTGTGCTTGGTTTTGACCCAAAATTTGTCTTTGCAGTTGTTGCAATCAACCTCGGCTTTCAATTTTTTGTGCATACCCAAATCGTCGATAAATTAGGTGTAGTAGAATACTTGTTTAATACTCCATCCCACCACCGAGTGCACCATTCGATCAATAAAGGTTACATAGATAAAAACTTCGCTGGAGTCTTAATTATTTGGGACAAATTGTTTGGTACCTTTGCCCAAGAGCAAGACAAATCACATAACCGTTATGGAATAATTGGAGCATGTGACAGCACTCACCCTTGGACAATTAGTGTGATGCAATGGCGATTGATGAAAGAACAATTGCGTACAGCGCCAAATCTACAAAGCAAACTGAGTGTTTTGTTTGGTTATCCAAGCCACCAGCTACCACAGTTCAGTACTAAGCATGCCAATACACACAACACTTCTGATAGTACCAATGCGACTGAGGACTTGTCATAACCAAGGGCGCACTCGCTGGCAATATTGATTATATTGTTCGCCAAACATTTGTTTTAACAATCGCTGCTCCGGATTAATTTGAAAAAGCTGAATGTAGACCACAAACACTACACAGCCAGTTAGCGCTGCTAACTGGCCTAACCAACAAACCTGCGCCAATAATAAAAGTAGAAAACCTAAGTACATTGGGTTTCGGGTGTGAGCATACAGCCCGTGAGTGACTAACTGTTGGCTTTTGTTTGGCTGTGAGGGATCAACTGTGGTTGCCACACGATTAAATTGCCAAACTCCAATGGCAGGTAAACCTAACCCGCAGATCAACAACCCAGGCCACAGTTTTTCAAGCAATACAATGTCTGTATGCAGAGGCAACACCCAAACTATTAATTGATTTAATAATAAGCAAACCAGCAATACCGCCAAAGGATATACTTTTAATTCTAACCCTCTCATAAATTCACACTTCTCCTTTATACTGCCTACACTTATAAATTAAGGAACGATTGTATGTAGGGCAATTCATGCGTTTGTTGTTATTTATCTTTTTCAGTGCCACAACCTTTGCACAACCGTTAAAAATTAATATCGTTTCTGATGTGATTCAAGCAAAGGATATCAGTGATCTTGATATGAGCTTTGAATTACTTTTGCAACTTACAGAGCCTCTGATTGCGAGTAATGCAATCGAGATTGAATTTATTCCTGCCAGCCGCTTAAGAGAATGGCGAGAATTAACGAATCAATCCAATGTCTGTTTATACAATAAAGTAAAAACACCTGAACGTGAACACTTTGGTATTTTTACCGACTATCCCATCACGGCCTTTCCGCCAAATCGGCTGGCAGTACATAGCCATTTACCTCTACCTGAACAATTATCCTTACCTCAAACGATGAACGATTTTGGTTTAACCATCGGCGCAATTGAAGGCCGTGCGTATGGCCAACATATCGATCAATTCTTACTGGACAATCACGATCGGATAATCTGGATTTCAGGTAAAGATTCAGCTAAACGGCTCAGAAAGATGCTGATTCGCAAAAAAGTGGATGCTATCATTGAATTTACAGCCACCTTTTCAACTGAAAGTGAAGCTGACTTAGCAGCTTTGACTTTTCACAAGCTTGATGAAGCCTCAGAAAGTATTTTTGGTTATATCGCGTGTGCGCGCTCTTCGGTCGGACAACAAGCAATTGATTTGTTCAATGGGCAACTTGCTCTGCCCAGTAATCAAAAAATTATTATCGATGCACATTACGCCTCTTTCTTTAATCAAGAGGCCCAGTACATCGCTGAAGATATCAAAAAGAAATTCGACCAGCCTTCATCCCGTTAATCTAAATACGGGATATTATGTGCCGTGAAGTAACGCTCAAGGTTTTGAGTATGCTCAGAAAAATTCCGCCAACGGCCAATCGCTTTATTGTTGAGCGGTTCACGAACTTGGACTTTACTCGCAGTTGATACTGGCGCTTGATTTAAATGAAAATCAACACATGCATCCTGCCAAGGAAGCTCACAATAATCGAGTAAAGCACGAATTTGTTCCTCTGGATGTGCGACCAGCTGTTCATAGTGAACAAGTTTAATGGCATCTTGATGAAGGGTTTGCCAATGTAACATCAATTGATAAAACTGCTGGTAAAAGCGCCCAGTGTCGAGTAAATCAAGGGAATAGGCGTAATAAGGGTTATTAATGGTAAATAATTGGCGATAATTGCCAATACAGGTGTCCATTGGGTCGCGCAGCAAGCAAATTATTTTCGCATTTGGTAGTGATTTTCTAATTAAATCAACGTAATAAAAATTAAACGGCAGTTTATCGACAAAGTGTGCACTGTGACCGGTTACCACACGCGTTGCAGATAAATATTGTTGCCCTACTTGTGCCATATCCAATTGATAAGCTTCAGTAATAGTCTCGGTGTCCAACACTGATGGGCTTTTAGTCCCTGTCATGCGTTTTATGGTTAAGCCAAAATCTTGTAATTCGCCCGCTGAGCTCACATCTGAATGGCTTGAGAGGATACGTTCAACTAAGGTGGTGCCAGAGCGCGGCATCCCTAATACAAATATAGGTTCGCTTGTGGTGGCTCCCTGATTTTCAGTATTCCGATGTTGCTCGCTACATTGTTGAATATGAGCAAATAATTGCGTTGCACGTGTCATGTCAAAAGGGTGTTGTTTTAATTTCGCGGCTTTTGCGTTTTGTAACGCGAAAAAAGCAGCGTCATATTGACCCATATCTTGATATTCTTTAGCTAACGCATGGCCCAAATGAAGCTTGGCATCAGGATGAGATACTTGTTCAAAAGCATGATGTAAACGCGCTGTATGGTTATTTTGTTCAGTCACTTTCAACAGATCAGCTAGTGCAAAATGCGCCTGATGATGAATAGGCTCCAGTTTAATCGCTCGTTCAAAGGCCGTTTCTGCTTGCGTAAACAGCCCTAAAAACTTGGCACACACGCCTAAATTATAAAAAAAGGTCCCATTGTTATTATTGAGTTGCACCGCTTTTTCAAAAAAGAGCATCGCCTGCTCATATAAACCAATATGACTCAATGACACCCCAATAGTATCGGCAACGAGCCCAGAATCAATGTGATTGACATCAATGGCCAATGCAATCTCTTTTACCCGTCGGTACTCCCCTTTTAATGCCAGACATTTGGCCAAATAAGCGTTGTATTCAATCGAGTGATGCAAGGTTAAGGCTTTTTCAATCAGACTAATTGCTTTATTAATTTGCCCAACTTTTACATTTACCATGGCCATTAAAAAATAGCCATCAGCGTGATTAGGTTGCAAGGTAATCAGCTTAACCAGTAATGCATGCGCTTGTTTTATATCATTGATTTTGAGCGCATCAAGTGCTTGTTGATGCAATTGTGTCTGTATTGATGCCATGAAGTAGTCTACTTAAAAAAACAGCCCAATCGTTGGGCTGTTAGCTTATTATGATGATAGTTTAAAGTTCAAATTGATAATTGAACTTAATCCCCACTGTTAAAGGTCGGTTAATATAATGACCGTAGTTGCGTTGAATTTGCGCGCCATTTGTCGAAGTAATATCACCAACATCACGGCGAACCGATGTATATGTATATTTATCAAACATATTATCAACATACACTGTGGCTGACCATGCATCAGCTGTGAGCTTGGCAGAAATATTACTTAGCCCATAACCCGGCAACGTTTCACCATTGGCATGTAAGCCCACTTTAGAGATTGAATCACTTTGCGCTGTTAAACCGTAGTTGATATCAAGCGTTTTATCATTAAGCACTTCAGTTTGGTAGTTCACTCCGAGTGAGAACTGCTGTTCAGGTGAACCAGGTAAGCGATCGCCTTTTTTACCGCCATCTGTACCATCTGAGTTAAACAAGAATGGCGCATCAGAAGTCAGCTCAACTTTCGTATAAGCATAAGTGGCATAGGCCGTAAGCGAATCGGTGAGCATCGCACGAGATGATAACTCTAAGCCTTTAGAATTCGCCGTTCCTGCATTTGAGGTGTAAGGCAATTGCCCAACCACTGTGGCACCGGCAATTTGTGCATCTTCCCAATCAACATTAAACACCGCGGCATTAAAATGAAGTCGGTTGCGCATCCAGGTACTTTTTAAGCCCAGCTCATAATTGGTAGTCGTGTCTGCGGTATATAACATTTCATCTGGTTGACCACAGCCTGATTGTTTGTCCGGTAACGGATCTGGACAAGGTGCTAAACCGTTAGAGCCGCCAATTCTAAATCCTTCACTCACCGTCACATACGCCATAACGGTATCGTTAAATTGATAGTTTGCATTAAACTTGAATAAACTTCCGTCGTCTTCGGCAAAAGTATCCTCAAAATTAAGAGTAATGTCATTGGGTCCTGCACCATAAAAGAGCGTATTTAAGAGCGGGAAATCAACAGCAGATTCGGCTGATACTTCATATTCATAAAATCGAGCCCCGACAGTGACGGTCAAATCATCATTAATTTGATAACCTAACTCACCAAAAATAGCTTGTTCAGTGACTTCACTGCGATCAATAGAATAATACTCTAGATTATCAGGGCGGGTTTGCGCTGCCCCCCAATTTTCAACCGCATACTCGCCAAAGCCTGGCGTGAATTCTTTACTTGACCCATCAGTTTCGAGCTTGTTGTAAAAAACACCCGCAATCCAGTTCAAGGCGCTATCGTTTTGCGACACTAAACGAAGCTCTTGGGTGAACGTTTCTTGATGGCTTTCTTCACGAGTAAATGCTGAAAACGCTGGAAACTCTTCATAGCCATAATCTAAGCGAATCAATAAATCGGTTTGATCCCGTTGCCCAACCGCATCAAATTCAGAAAATCCAGTCGCAGACACAAGTTCAGCGAAGCCTAAATCAGCTTTTAATTCTAAACTTAATAATGAATCTTCTTTATCGCGCGGCTCTTCGTAGCGGTAAGCCGATTCATACTCGCTAATGATGTTATTTAGCCCATTATCTGGGTTAAGCGCATTATGATGGACAATCGAACGCCCTTCAGAGGCTTGTTTTTGATAAAAATAATTTAATGTCCCATCGAACCAATCAACTGGTTGCCAACGGACTGACACTCTACCTGTGGTGGTCGTTTCGCCATTTGCATCTGCGACTTGTTTAAGGTTTTGCTGGATGGCATTTTGATCTGCCCAATCTGGGTCAGGTAAAGATACCCCACCTTGTTTCACTACATAGTTGTAATCGACAAAACCCGGATCATCAAAACGATTGAAGCTGGCACGCAGCGCTAACGTCTCTTCAATAAGCGGTAGGTTAAATACAAAACCAGCTTCACTACCCAAATTATCACTTTGCGAACCTTGGAATGCATCGCCATGAATATCCAATGTCGTTAAATCCAAATCAGGCGCTTTGAGCATATAGCGAATTGCACCACCCAATGTTCCCGCGCCGTACAAAGTACCTTGTGGCCCAATAAGCACCTCAACCTGTTCAACATCGGTCAGGCGCATATCAATGGCAACTGGTATCTCATTGATGTAAGTTGCCACGGTTCCGCCATCAGAGCCTGGGCCTGATGAGTTTGTATTTAAACCACGAACAATAATAGGCGAACCAGAGCGCCCCCCTTGGTCAGTGATAGTCAGGCCTGGCACCCAACGGGCAATGTCTGCCAGCTCACTGATATTTTGTGCTTGCATTAAATCAGCATCAAGCGCAGTCACATTTAAAGGCGCATCTTGTACTGAGCCACTGCGTCTTGTTGCGGTGATTTGAATGACCTCTAATGATTTTTCATCAACGACCCCACTTTGCTCATCACTGATAGCAAGCGGTGAAGTTAACGCGGCTGTAACGGCCAAGGTCAATATACTTGGTTTGAACATAATATACGCATCCCCGTATGGATATAATTGTTGTGTTTTTGTGAATGTAGAAAACCATGAATAAATATAAATAACAAGCCAGCAAAACTGGTACATGCATCATTATTTACTACAAATAGAATTATATTCATTTAAGCGCCATTTAAACGGGTTTTTTGATGAATAGGTTTGCAAACATTTACCTTATACACTATTAATACCAACCATTTACATATGTAAAAAACAAATGCTATTTAGACAATTTTTAAACCCTTTCACTCTGCTATCCTTAATGGTAATCATATAAAAATGATCAGGGCTCTATGCGATATTTACTGACAGTATGTATGCTGATGTGCTTATTTTTAATTGCTCTGCCTTCCATCAGTGCATTAAAAGGGAGTTGGCTGCTCGACTTAGTGGTCAATTTTCAACTAACCTACGCGTTGCTTACCTTTTTTTTGTTAATCGTTACCTTTTGGTTGGTTCGATCATTATTTTTGATCTCGTTTTGTCTCTATGTTGTTTTCACTATCGTTAACTTTGCCTCACTGCTGCCTGCGGTACCAAACTTAACCGGACATAGTGTCTCTGATGATGTTTATGTGTTTCAAGGGAATCTGTCTTATTACAATGCTGATATGGATGCACTTTATGATTTTCTCGATAAAAAGAATGCTGATATTTATATTTTATTTGAAGTCAATGATACGCAAAGAGAAGCATTCGGAAAATTAGCCAATGGCCGCCCCAACCTCGGCTATGCCCAAATCGAAGGGCTTCCCGCTGGCATGGGTATTATAAGTAAATATCCAATTGTAAAACGTCACATCCACCAATTTGAAGGCAAGTCAGCGGTCATTATCGAATTAGAGCTATTAATTGATCATCAATTAGTACGCTTTTATGCGCTCCACCCGCCATCTCCTAGAACGAAAGAAAGTTGGCAAACACGCAATCAATTATTGGCAGAACTTAAAAATCTTGTTAAGCATCATCCTCAGCAAATAACTTGGATTACTGGGGATATAAATACCAGTCCATGGTCATATTACTTTCCACGTTTTGATTTTTTAACACCTTGTATCGAGCAAGTTGGGTATTACACTAGCTGGCCACATTCAAAGGCTGTTGCTTGGCTTGCAAATGTGGTTCGCATTGCCATTGATCATTGTTTTATGAGCGAACACATGACCATACTTGAATTTAAAACAGTCACAATCCCCAACAGTGATCATTTAGGCCTTGAGTATCGTTTCATACTCAACCAAAGCCGTTAAATAAATAAGTTGAATTCTGTGTTTGAACGATATTGCCTGATTAGGCGAAAGAAATTATTAAAATGGCTTGGTGTGCTTCTGCTGTGCTTACATACCCAACTTAACGCGTCGCAGCTTCCTCAAGTTAATGGTATTCATGAACTACCAAAATCAGCTCAGCACACCATTCATCAATGGATCACATTTGCCATTGATGCGACCCAAGCACAATTAGGGCCACTCGAAGCCAACTCATATGCTTTTGACATTGAGGCAAAGTGGCTCGCTAATGAGCCTGTCCCTTGGGCACAGATAAACCGCGCAAAGACAAACAGAGTCGCATTGACCATCGACCGGTTTGCAGAGCTTGAAGAATTAAAACAAGATTGGACGCTATATCACGAGTTAGCGCATCTTTATTTGCCTTTAACAGAGGCGGATTCTATTTGGCTCAATGAAGGATTTGCCACCTATATGCAACAGCACATAATGCTCAGGCAAGGGTTATTAAATCAGGTTCAGTACACGCAGCGTGTCCGCGCAGGCTTGGCTAGAGGGAAAATACAAACTCGCAAAGTTTCAGGAGCATTAAATGAAGTATCAGATAATATGTGGCACCTGAACGCCTATCAGCGGGTTTATTGGTCAGGCGTGGCCTATTTTATAGAAGCAGAAATCGCGCTACTCGATCGTAACACTAATTTAAAGGACGTTATTTTAGCGTGCAGAGCCTGTACGCAAGATTCATCAACTCTCACAGGCTCGGAGCTCGTAACTCTCTTAGATCGCTACTCTCAGAGCCAAGTTTTTAGTCGCTTATATTTCCAATATCGCACTAGAGCTGATTTTCCAGCCATTAGTGATGCTCAAATCACCCGAACCTATCAACAATGGTAAAGGTGATCAGGCACCTTTTATCATTTAAAATTCAAATGTTCGACTGACCATTAGCTGTACACTGGTATCATCATACGCATCTAAGTTGGTTTGATGCACCCCTAGTGTGAAGTCAAAACCAGACCATGCATAGTTCGCTGCAGCTTGATAATGCACATAATTATCTTTTCCTGCTTGCCACTCAAATTTGTCATCATCTAAGCTTTTTGAGTAATCAATCCCCAAGACAAAACTTAACTCATCTGACACTGGAAAGTTGTAGTTAAACATGGCAATGAAATGTCCCGCATCTGAGCCGACAAAATCAGGACTGTACCAAAAATTAAGCTCTGCATTTGATAAGGTAAATTTAGAGTAAATCTCGGTATAATTTATATCTGAGCTGTCGTCGCCACCATGATAAGTATAATGAGCAAAACCTAAATCAACCGACATCTCACTATTTAACTCAAAAGCATAACCACCATAAAAATCGACTTCAATATCAGTGTCATCACCAAAGTCAACATTAGATCCCCAAGCCCCAACGTACCAACCAGTATCATTCCACCAGTCAAGCGAGGCTTGCAAAGCAGGATCTTCATCTGTCTGGGTAATACCATTAAAGAGATAATCGTTTGTGATTGATACTGTGCTAGACACATCCGCTAATGCGCACGAACTGGCACTGAGCAGCACCAGCGTTGATATTTTTCCGATATAATTCATGTAAAAGTGTCCCATGAGGTTGTTTTCATGGCTCAGTATAGTAATAATTCTGAAAGTCGACAGAATAATCAGTAAATTAGACTAGATATCTCTATAGTTTCGATATACCTCGTTTTGTAATTCTAAATTCAAATTGTCTGGCTTGTAGCTGTCACCTATACTTATAAACACACGTGTTATATACATTAATGACCATTCATACATCACCTAAGGCGGGGCTGTGAAAAAAAGTCAATATACAGTCTTAAAATCATCATTGACTCTGCTAGCGAGCTTAGTGCTTGTTTATATTTTATTTATGCTGTCTCTCGCACAAGGAGTGGGAGTGCTGCACCAAGATATGTTTCCGCGCTATATCGAAACGTTTGATGCAAACACAATCTCAGACAAGACCAAAAAACACCCTGTGTTATCCGCTTTTTTTTGGCATTCCGATATCATTTCTAAAGATGAGACCCTTTATTTAGTCATTAAATCGAATTCAACCCAGTTACAGGCTATTCAATTAAATTTTTTGTTGAGTAAAGTGATGTTTTTTACAAATATTCCCTTACTGTTAATTTTTGTCGCTGCATTTTTAATTCCCGTATTCTTATCTTTCAGGCGTAAAAATCAGCAACATAAAACTCTAAAGCATCTTAACCAGCAAGCTCAAATGTTGTTAGATGCATTTAAAATTGATTTTTCGAGTCAGCAACATTCACCCTCAAATCTCATAAAACTTGATTTAGCAATCACTCAATTATGTGAGCGAGTCACCCAATATCAGCGTGAAACCGAAACAAACATCGTTCAAGATAAGCTAACAGGTTTAGCCGATCGCCACGCTTATTTAAGTCACCTAGAAACCCAGCTTAATCATGCGCAAAACAACCAACAAAAACAGGCATTATTGTTTATCGATTTAGATGGATTTAAACAAGTAAATGATTCATTTGGTCACAGCTTTGGGGATGAAGTACTGATCCAAGTATCCGATAGACTCAGAAACGTGATTCGGACACATCATTTAAGTCACGTGCACCCATCCAATTTGATTGAACAAAATTTATCCCGTTTAGGCGGCGACGAATTTTCGATTTTTATTGAAGAATTGACTGAGGCAGAGCGTGCTGTGGACGTCGCACAAAGTGTCTTATTTGAGATTGAGCGTGATTTCGTTTTAGGTAACAAAATAATTAAAATTGGGGCCAGTATTGGTATCGCGGTTTTTCCTGACAGTGCTTCAACCCCTTATGCGCTTTTACAAATGGCTGATGTCGCTATGTACCGCGCTAAAACAGATGGCCGTGGAATTTTCCGTATCTATTCACCAGAAATGGGCAGTAAAATGCGCCGCTATCATTATTTACTGGAAGAAATGCGCTTAGCATTAACCAGCCAAAACTTTAGTTTGTCATTTCAACCAATTGTTCATGTAGAAGACTGTAGCATTGATTACTTTGAGGCTTTGGTGCGCTGGACACACCCGGTTGAAGGCAATATCACCCCAGGCGAATTTATTCCGATTGCTGAGGAATCAAACCTTATTTTGGAACTTGGTGATTGGATTATGCAAGAAGCTTGTCGTCAAATGTCCGCGTGGTATAACGCTGGAATGCGAAAAGTGAGAATATCGGTCAATGTATCTGGTGTACAGCTCAAACACAGACCCTTACATGATTGGATCATGGCGATGTTAGGCAAAGCAGGATTACCGGCCCATGCCTTAATGCTTGAAATAACTGAGTCATGTTTTATTGAAGCATCCGATGCGGTCATCGAGCAGTTAGAATTACTCAGAAACGAAGGTGTATTAATCGCCATTGATGATTTTGGCACAGGTTTTAGTTCATTAAGTACCTTAGCTGAGCTCCCAGTGGATATCATCAAAATCGATAAGTTATTTATCGACCAAGCAAATGAAAATCCTAAATATAATAAAATACTCAACTCTATCAGCGAGCTTGGAAAAGAGTTGAACCTCAAAGTCGTGGCTGAGGGGATTGAACATGCAGAACAATTTGAACTAGTCAAAAATCTAGGCATTCAATGTGTTCAAGGCTATTTAGTCAGCCGACCTGAATCTTCACGTAATGTTGGGCATAAAGTTCTGACCCAAAACCTCAATCACATTGCAGCAACGGGTACGGGAGTGTGGTTACCACAAGAGCAAGACAAATCGGACAAAGGAGCGTATCGCAGTTATCAGATTTAAACGCCTAATCAAAGTGCAAACGACTCGCTCAGCAGGTATATAAACTTACTAACAAATTAACCGCTCGATTCGCTAGCTATGCACTCTATTGCAAGCTAAAATTACAATTATGTTCTCTAACCAGTTGATCCAAATATGATATTAAACCTTTTAAAACGCAGTGTTTTAGTTGCGACTTTATTTAGTAGCGCTGTTTTTGCGGACTTACAAAGAGGCATAGATGCAGCAAATGTTGGGGACTTTGCCACCGCCATTTCAGAGTTTGAATACCTAGCAAGCAACAATTATGCACCCGGTATTTATGAATTAGCTAAATTGTATGAAAATGGCCATGGCGTTGCGCGTAATTACCAGCAAGCCGCAGCTTTATTTCAACAAGCTGTAGACCTTAACTACGAAGATGCGATGTTTTCACTCGCCGTGCTTTACCAAGATGGTAATGGTGTAGCTCAAGATAACCAAAAAGCGGCCGATCTGTTTACCCAAGCAGCCAAAAAGGGTGTCGCCGCGGCCCAATTTAATTTAGGTGTATTTTATACCAATGGCATTGGCGTGATAAAAGACTATGAATTGGCAATTGACTGGTACACCAAAGCTGCAGCGCAAAACTACACCCTTGCGCAATTTAACTTAGCATTAATGCACTTTGAAGGACTCGGCACACAAAAAAGTATTGTGAAATCGTATATTTGGAACACGATTGCTGAGTTTAATGGTAATAAAGCAGCAAGCGACAGTCGTAAATTAGACGAACGTAAACTATCGCCCAGTGAGGTTAAACTCGCTAAAGAGCAAGCTGAAACAATTTATCAGCAAATAATGGATGGCAAATATATTGATGATGGACGACGCATTTAAGTTAAAAGGAGGCATTTAGCCTCCTTTTACACTTTTAGTATGCCCATAATGATGTCATAGCTTTGTTTAATGAAAGATTCATCACACTCTCCTCCTGCGTTCAGTGCATACTCGGCACTCACAAACAGGCTCCCCTGGATTAACTGCACTAAGTAACTAGTGTCTAGCGGCTTGTATTGATTGCATTGTTTTCCATATTCAATCATTTCATATAAGAAACCAAACAATTGCTCGATCACTTGTTGATGTACCTGATCTGAAATATCAGGTGAATCACAATACAACTTGAAAAACTGTAGTTTTTCAGGATTATCAACAAACCAGCGTAAAGCGCAGCGCCATAGAATGAATGATTCATCATCGTTGCTACCCGCCTGAGATGCGAGTATTAACGTCTCAGAAAACTGCTGTTTCAAATCAAGGTAGAGTGCGTCTATCACCCCTTGCTTAGAGTGAAAGTGATGAAAAATACTGCCATTGGCCACACCTGCATGTTGTGCTATTTTCGCCGTCGCGGTTCCATTAAAACCTTGTTGTACAAATAAGGTCAGTGCTGAATCTAAAATGGCTTGTTTTTTATCCAGTTTCATTAACGAATAAACACTCTTTTGATCACATTCATCAACAATGCACGGTAACGAATAAGTAAAGTTGCACGCGGATTAAAGCGATAACTTTTGAATACGGTTCGAGATTTAGAAAACGTATTGAACCCTTCATAACCATGATATTGCCCCATTCCAGAAGCACCAACCCCGCCAAAAGGGGCATCTTCCAGTGCGACTTGTAAAACGGTATCGTTAATTGCCACCCCACCACTGCGTGTTTGAGCTATCACTTTGTGTTGTACATCAGTATCAAAAGACATGATATAAAGCGCTAATGGATGAGGCCTTGCATTGATATACGCAATTGCATCATCTAATTCTTGGTAAGTAACAATAGGTAAGATGGGGCCAAATATCTCATTGATTAATAAATCGTTATCTGCTGGTAATTGAGTGACCAAATGGGGCACCATTCGCCGCTCAGACACATCAATACTCGGTTCACATGCAGGATAAATATTGGCTTTTTGTTCCTTGGCATTATTTAATAACTGGCTTAAACGTTCAAATTGCGCATGGTTAATCACAGCACTGTAATCATCGTCCTGCAAACCATTTGGATACATTGTTAAAAACGTCTCTTGAAATGTTGTAATAAAAGCCATTTCTTGATCTTTTGGAAGTAACACATAATCTGGAGCCACACAAATTTGGCCACTGTTGAGGCATTTTCCAAAGATAATACGCTCGACCGCATGCTTGACACTCATATTAGGCGCAATGACGACGGGAGATTTCCCACCAAGCTCTAATGTCACAGGAGTGAGATTTTTTGCCGCAGCAGCCATGACATGTCTTCCTACCGACGTTGATCCGGTAAAAAATAAATGATCAAAAGGAAGTTGCGAGAAACACTCACTGACAGCTTGCTCAC